>NZ_JBHNPV010000059.1:0-2248 GCF_059082735.1 Actinotignum sp. usb-actsch-rep-73
GCTGGATTCGGTTCAGTCGTAGAGGACGGATATACCGGCTGGGGCACGGTCAACGCTTTGATTCGGGCCCTGCAAATCGAGCTGGGTATTACGACAACGGCGAACAATTTCGGACCGGGAACTATCAGTCGCTTCCAGTCTCGGTGGCCTAACGGCATCCACCAGCAGGATGACGGTGCGCAGGAGACTTCTAATGTGTACGGCATTATCCAAGGTGCTTTGTGGTGTAAGGGATATTCTGCTGGTGCCAGCGATATCACTACGCATTTCTATAGCGGAACTGGAAAGGCCATCAAACAGCTTAAGAGCGACATGGGCATTGGTGGAGATTCCACTGTGACGCTCGACGTCATGAAAGCGCTGTTGTCAATGCAGCAATTCGTCCTGCTTCGCTCTTATGGGGGCATTTCAGCGATTCGGCAAGCACAGCAACAAATCAACCAACAGTATCGCGCTTATACCGGAATCATCCCAACCGATGGACTCTACGGTCGGGAAATGAACACTGCTCTGATTCAGGTCTTGCAAGCCATTGAAGGATTTAGCCCTGCGGAAGCCACAGGTAATTTCGGCAATGGCACCAAAGCGCGTCTAACAATAGTTACACCCAGCAATGCGGCAAGTTTACCGAAGTGGGCTTGGCTAGCTCAGGTTGCTCTAGTGTGTAACCGGATTTCTCCCGATATCTATCCTTCTGCACAAACCGCACTGTCAACGTTCGTTCCGCAATTCCAAGCAAAGTATCAGCTCCCACGAAGCGGGGTGGTCGACTCGACTACATGGATGAGCCTGTTGACCTCGAAAGGTGATCCGAATCGCGCCTGCAAAGCATGCGATACACGCTTCGAGATTACGGCTGAGCGACTCAACCTACTTAAGGCGAACGGCTATGAGATTGTGGGGCGTTACCTGACTGAGCCGAATCAGGATTCAAAAGATCCGTCTGACTATTTCAAAGCAATTCGCCCCGGAGAACTTGAACGCATCACCAACGGAGGAATGAAGTTCTTCCCGATTTTCCAGGAGTACTCAACCAAGCTTCGACATTTCACGCGGGAAAACGGCGCTCGGCACGCGACGCTCGCAAGGCAAGCAGCCCAAAGACTTGGCATTCCGGGAACGTATATCTATTTCGCAGTTGATTTCGACGCGACCGACCCCGAGGTCACAAGTCACATTCTTCCGTATTTCCAGGGTGTGCGTGGAAGCCTGGGAGGCGGATACAAAGTGGGTATTTACGCATCACGCAATATTTGTAGCCGCATCATTAAAGCCGGCTACGCTGGAAGCGCGTTCGTCTCGGACATGTCTACAGGATTTTCTGGCAACCTTGGCTTCCCTATTCCTGATAGTTGGAACTATGACCAGTTCACTGAAATCAGTGACTACAAGGGTGCTGGTTTTGACCTAGACAGGGTCGCCTATTCAGGACAAGCAGCGGCAGTTGATCATGTTGCTCCTTCGAGTGCCGGTGGCGCTGGGCCCGACACCAGCATTGACTACAACAAGTTGGCTCCGATTGATCTGATCTGGCATTTAGAGAAACGCTTCGAAGAACTTCGTGCCAGTGGCAAGGTTGGAAAAGACTACGTTGCGGGTTCTCATGGTGCGGGAACGTGGATTGCTGTTCCGACTTGGCGTTGCATCCTCAACTATTTAGCAAAAGCCTATCTGCGTGACGGTGGTAGTGGATCTGCGGTGAATTGGTCCGTGTCTGCCGAAAGTTTCAGGAGTGCTGACGCGAGCGTACTTG
The DNA here is from genome assembly GCF_059082735.1 of Actinotignum sp. usb-actsch-rep-73. Lineage (NCBI taxonomy): Bacteria > Bacillati > Actinomycetota > Actinomycetes > Actinomycetales > Actinomycetaceae > Actinotignum > Actinotignum sp. usb-actsch-rep-73. The sequence goes on from NZ_JBHNPV010000059.1 coordinate 1,754, forward strand.
AGAAGGACGCTGTAGGCAAGAAGATCATCGCTGCCTTGAATCGCTATATTGATAACACGTGGCGGCAATCCATGACCGACAAGACCGGAGAATCGGTTGATCTGGCGCATCTGGCGGCAACAACACTTGGATACACCAACTGGAATGTTATCCCTGATGCGTGGACTGGCTGGGCCGGAGACCTAGCTACTGCCATGGAAAACATTCAGAAAACGCTTGAGTGGAATCCCAGTGCGAACCTGGATCAGGTGGCCACAGCTCTAATCGGTCAAGGTAACGATTACCGTCAGCATCCTGGCTTGAAGGGGCTAGTACTTGACAAGAAAAACGACAAGGGAAAATGGGAATCGGTAGGAAACAACTGTAACCGTGACGACCTCTGCTGTGACGGAGACGCCATCGTCATCGCTAACACGCTAGAAAACAGCAACGACTCCAACGCTCATCTTCTGTCAGCAACACTGCGAGAGTACTACAACAACTCCAGCAAACTAG
>NZ_JBHNPV010000060.1:0-4235 GCF_059082735.1 Actinotignum sp. usb-actsch-rep-73
GGACTTCCCGGTCCCTCCCGCCTCGATCACCGACGTCCTGCTCACCCACGCGCATATGGACCACACCGGCTACCTGCCGCGCCTGGTGAAGAACGGATTCTCGGGGGCGATTTGGGGAACGGACACGACCCTCGCGCTGGCCGAGATCGTCCTGCGCGACTCGGCCCATCTTCAGGAGCGGGATGCGGAGTACACGAACGCGCACGGATTCTCACGTCACGAGAAGGCGCAGCCCCTGTACCGGATCGGCTACGTCAAACGCACCCTGCCGCTGTTCCGCTCGGTCGAGTTCGACCGTCCGCTCGAGCTCGGCGACGGCTTGGAGGCCCGATGGACGAGGGCGGGGCACATCCTCGGATCCGGGTCGATCCGACTCGCCACCCCGGAGGGATCCATCCTCTTCTCCGGCGACCTCGGGCGTTCGACGCACCCCGTGCTGCGCAGCCGTGAGATCCCCGAGGGCGCCGACCTCGTCCTCGTCGAGTCGACCTACGGCGACCGCGAGCACCCCGAGCCCGAGGGCCCTGCGCACGAAGCCTTCGCCGAGGCGATCCGCTCGGCCGTCGATGCGGGAGGATCGGTCCTCGTCCCGGCTTTCGCCGTGGACCGGACCGAAGTCGTCCTCCTGGCGCTCGACGAGATGAGCGCCGAGGGGCGGATCCCGCGGGTGCCCGTTTTCGTCGATTCCCCGATGGCGCTCGCATCACTGGAGATCTATCGGGCCCGTTCGCAGGCGGAGGAGCTGAGCGAGGGCGCACGGGGATTGCGCCTGCCCCACCTCGAGCTTCACGAATTGCGCAGCGTTGACGAATCGAAGAGCCTCAACGCCTTCTCCCGCCCATCGATCATCATTTCGGCCTCGGGGATGGCCACCGGCGGCCGCGTTTCTTCATCATCTGGCCCGGATGCTCCCCGATGAGCGCAACTGCGTCGTCCTCACGGGGTACCAAGCCGTCGGCACTCGTGGCCGTTCCCTGGCCGAGGGAGCCCCCTGCGTGAAGATGCTCGGCACCGAGGTCGCCGTGCACGCCCGGATCGTCAAGGACGAGGAGTTCTCCGTGCATGCGGACGCATCGGAGTTGATCGATTGGGTCGGGGCCCTGCGTCCTCGGCCCCGGAAGGTACTGACGGTCCACGGCGAGAAGGAGTCCGCCGAGGCCCTCGCAGTGCGCTTGGCGCAGGAGCTGACTCTCGAGGCGATGCCCGGGCGCGCGAATCACAGGATCGTTCTCGCGGAGTTCCTCTCCGCTGAATGAGGAGGCCGGGTCTGCGCCTGCTGAGGGTCGGCCTCGGACCCGGATGGGCCGGGGCCGCGGGGTTCAGATCCCTCGGCCCCGGCCTTCTGTCCTTCCGCGCGCATCCGCGCGGGGGCTCGCGATCAGAGGACCCCGAGGATCGCTCCGATGAGGAAGACCATGACGCCTGCGACGAACGAGAGGAGCGTCTCCATGAGCGACCACGTCTTGAGGGTCTCGCCGACCGTCATGCCGAAGTACTCCTTGACGAGCCAGAATCCCGCGTCGTTGACGTGCGAGAGGAACACGGAGCCGGCACCGATGGCGAGGACGAGGAGGCCGGCCTCGACCGGGGGCATGGCGCCTGCGAGGGGGGCCATGATACCTGCAGCCGTAATCGTCGCCACGGTCGCAGACCCAGTTGCCAGGCGAACAGCGACGGCGACGAGCCAGCCGGCGATGAGTGCCGGGACGGAGGCCTGTTCGATCCAGATTGCGATGACGTCGGCGATGCCGGAGTCGACGAGGGTCTGTTTGAAGCCGCCGCCGGCGCCCACGATGAGGAGGATCCCCGCGATCGGGCCGAGCGAGGCGCCGACGATCGTTGAGATCTCGTCGGCCTTACGGCCGGGCGCCACGCCGAAGGCGAGGATCGCGACGATCACGGTGATGAGGAGGGCGACGATCGGCTGGCCGAGGAACTCCGCGCAGGTGTAGAGCAGCGTCTCCTTGGCGGAGCCCATCAGAGTCTCCACGAGGGTGCGGCCGAGCATGAGGAGAACGGGGAGGAGGACGACGAAGATCGAGATGGCGAACGAGGGGCGCTTCTGCGGCTCGGTGATGGTCGATTCGCCGCCGAGAGGGGCCGGGGCCTCGATCGGAACCCACCGGGCCATGACGCGGGCGGCGATGGGCCCTGCGATGATGACGGTCGGGATGGCGACGAGGAGGCCGAGGCCGAGTGTGATGCCGAGGTCGGCACCGAGGGCGTCGATCGCGATGAGCGGGCCGGGGTGAGGCGGTACGAGGCCGTGCAGGGCGGACAGGCCGGCGAGCGCGGGCACGCCCACGAGGATCAGCGGTTGCTCGGCCCTGCGTGCGACGAGCATGACCACCGGGATGAGCAGAACGATGCCGACTTCGAAGAAGAGGGGGATGCCGACGACGAAGGCGATGAGCGCCATCGCCCAGGGAAGTCGGGAGACGGGGGTCTTGTCGAGGATCGTGTCGACGATACGATCGGCGCCGCCGGATTCGATGAGGAGTTTGCCGATGATCGCGCCGAAGGCGATGAGGGTGCCGACGCCTCCGACGGTCGAGCCGAGGCCCGTCGAGAAGGATGTGAAGGTGTCGGTCAAGGGGATGCCTGCGACGAGGGCGAGGACGGCCGAGCCGAGCGTCAGGGCCAGGAAGGGGTGGACCTTCTTCCAGACGATTAGGACGATGATCGTCGTGATGCCTGCGAGGGCTGCGCCGACGAGCTGCAGTTCATTGTCGGAGTGCACGACTGCCTTGGCGGCTGCTCCGAGAAGGGGTGACATCATGAATTCCTCCATTGGAAAGTGATGATCCTGTGCGAATGGTGATCAGCGGGCGATGGCGACGCCCGCGCTCTCAAGTGCGTCGAGTACGGCGGCGAGGGTCTGTTCCGGGGTTTCGCGCGATTCGATGACGATGCCGTCCTCGTCGGGCTTGAGGGGCTCGAGGGTCGCGAACTGGGAGGGGAGGAGCTGCGGGGGCATGAAGTGCCCTTCACGCTGTTCCATGCGTTCGCGCAGGGCCTCCTGTTCTGCAACAAGGTGGACGAAGAGCACGCGACCCTTCGCTTCGGAAAGGAGATCGCGGTAGACGCGTTTGAGGGCCGAGCAGGTGACGATGGAGCAGCTCTGCTTGTCCACTTGCCCGCTCATCCAATCGCGCAGGCTCCTGAGCCAGGGCCAACGGTCTTCGTCGCTGAGGGGGGTGCCCGCAGACATCTTGACGATGTTCGCTTCGGGGTGGAAGTCGTCGGCTTCGGCGAGGGGCCACGATGTCAGAGCGGCCAGTGAAGCTGCGGCGGTCGTCTTTCCGCTGCCGGCAACGCCCATCACGACGAGGTGGGTCAGCGATGATTCGCGAGTGTCGTCCACGACTCCTCCTAAATATGACGTCTTCGTCCATATAGTACGTTTATAGTACCGAATACGTCATACATTTCAAGAAGGAGGAAAGTCCCATAGATCACAGACCTATAATGATTGGCGCAGAAGCCTCAACAAAAGGAGCTCAACGTGTCCCCCTCGCTCCACAGTGATGTTTTCGAGGCGCTCGGACGCAGGATCGCCGCAGGCGATCTACCGATCGGCGGCACGCTCACACTCGAATGGATCCAGACGGAGTTCGGGGTCTCACGCAGCATCGCCCGCGAGTGCGTGAAGTCGCTCGAATCCATGGGGCTCGTCGAATCCCGCAGACGCGCAGGGATCCTGATCCGCCCCGCGTCCGAGTGGGATGCGCTCTCACCGACCCTGATCCGCTGGCAGCTCGATGCCGATCCACGAGGGCCCAAACTCGGCGCCCTCAACGAGATGCGCGCCGCCATCGAACCGGTCGCAGCGGCTGCGGCCGCGCGCCGGGCCACCGAGGGCGAACGCACCCGGATCCTCGAACTCGCCGCACGATTGCGGGCCGAGGGCGCGAAGGACGACCTCACCGATTTTCTCGCCACCGACATCAAGCTTCATTCGGCAATCCTCGCCGCAAGCCACAACGACACCTTCTACGCGCTGAGGGAGCTCGTCGCCGAGGTCCTGGCCGGGCGCACGCGCCTCGGCCTCTACCCCGCCCACCCCGAGCCGATCGCCCTCGACCTCCACGACGAGGTCGCGCGCGCCATCGCCACCGGTTCCTCCGAAGCAGCCGAAGACGCGATGCGCGCCCTCGTCGCCGAAGTCCGCGAAGCCCTCCTCGAAAAAGGGCTGCGCGGGTTCCTCACCACGGACTGACCCCTCACCCCAGCAT
>NZ_JBHNPV010000061.1:0-328 GCF_059082735.1 Actinotignum sp. usb-actsch-rep-73
GGCCAGCACCCCGGTGATGTAGTCGGCGATAGCGAAGACGATCAGCGCATAGACGAGGCCGTCGAGGCCTCCAAGATAAGCGGCGAGCCAGGCACCAATACCAGCGATCCCGGTTTGGATGGCGTGCCAGATGGCGTGAAGAGACATGGGAATGATTCCTTTCGTGGGCATAAAAAATTGCCCACACCCATCTGGGGTGAAGGCATCTAAAAATTGGTGTAGTACTGGGCTACATGGTCGGGTCGGTGAGGACCTCGAGAATTGGCAGGCTCAAGTCGAAGGACGCCGCCTTGGGCGCTGGGAGTTCTTGGGCTTCGATGGTCTCTGC
>NZ_JBHNPV010000062.1:0-12881 GCF_059082735.1 Actinotignum sp. usb-actsch-rep-73
GGCCTACGGGCTCACTTGATGAAACCGAGAGCCTTCACTGCGTCATACTCTTCCTGCAGAGCCTTGATGTTGTGATCGATGCCTGCGCGAGTTGCCTCGGAGATCTCCAGACCGTCGACAATCTGCCACTCGCCACCGTCAGAGGTGACCGGGAAGCCGAAGCAGAGGCCTGCTGGGACGTCGTAGTGGGTGCCGTCGGACATGACGCCCGCAGTGACCCATTCACCCTCGGGGGTGCCGTGGATCCAAGAGTACATGTGATCGATTGCTGCGTTTGCAGCCGATGCTGCCGAGGATGCGCCACGAGCTTCGATGATGGCGGCGCCACGCTTTGCGACAACCGGACGGTAGGTCTCAGAGAGCCATGCTTCGTCAACCAGGTCAGCAGCCTTCTTGCCAGCAACGGTCGCGTAGGAAACGTCCGGGTACTGGTCTGCGGAGTGGTTGCCCCACACGACAACGTCCTTAATGTCGGCAACTGCTGCGCCGGTCTTGTGGGCCAGCTGAGCAACTGCACGGTTGTGGTCAAGACGCATCATTGCGGTGAAGCGGGATGCCGGAACATCCGGAGCAGCGTTCTGAGCAATGGTGGCGTTGGTGTTGGCCGGGTTGCCAACGACGAGGACGCGGATGTCGTCTGCTGCGCCATCGTTGATGGCCTTGCCCTGCGGGCCGAAGATGCCTGCGTTGGCTTCCAGCAGGTCTGCGCGCTCCATGCCCGCCCGACGCGGCATTGCGCCAACGAGGTAGGCAACGTTGGTGCCTTCGAATGCCTTGGTGGCATCGTCGAAGATTTCAACGCCGGCAAGAGTCGGGAATGCACAGTCATCGAGCTCCATTGCGGTGCCCTCAGCGGCCTTCACGCCCTGGGGGATCTCAAGAAGGTTGAGCTTGACGGGGACATCGGGACCGAACAGCTGGCCGGAGGCAATACGGAAAAGCAGGGCGTAGCCAATGTTGCCGGCGGCGCCGGTGACGGTAACGATGCGAGGTTCTGCCATGATTCGGCACTCCTTCTTAGTTTGTGTGCGTCGGCGGTGTTCGCCGTCGCCTGGTGGCGGTTTCGCCACATACTGACGTTCCAAGCCTAAACGCTTTCGGCGTGGGAAAACAGGGCTAGCAGTCCTACTTTTCATATACGCAAGCACGTGATCTAGACCATGATTAGAGTTGCACATACGTACATTCGTTTTCGAGCCTTGCATTTTCTAGGTTGCGTCGAGGTCATGCGGTGGAGGTCATCATGGAATCGAAAGAAAACACAGGTCAGGAGTCACCTGAAGACACCATGACCTACGTGTCTGGGCCGTCGAAGTATTGGACGGGTGATCCGCGCGATCTGCTGGTTGCCTCTGAGGCGTTCGACCTGAATTCCTTCATTCGTGACGCCACGCCCGGTTGGGGCGCAAGCAAAAAGAAGGCGTTGAAAGCGATGGCTAAGCGGGCAGTTGATTTTTCTGAACTCCAAGAACGCCTGTATGCCGCGTCGAAGGAAGGTGCGTCGGATTCAGTTCTGTTGATCCTTCAGGGTTTAGACACGGCTGGTAAGGGCGGAATCGTTCGCCACGTCATCGGGCAAGTGGATCCGCAGGGTGTTGCTCTGAAAGCATTCAAAGCACCCACGGAAGAAGAGCGTGCCCACGATTTCCTTTGGCGTGTCCGCCCACACTTCCCCCGCCCGGGATACATCGGTGTTTTTGACCGCTCGCACTATGAGGATCTTCTGGTTCCCACCTCCGCGCGTAACGCCAACCAAGAATCTATCTTCACCGCTGATGAGGATGAGCTAAACCGTCGCTATCACGATATCTACGAGATGGAATTAGAAGCCGTTCGAGCCGGGATGAAGGTCATTAAAGTCTGCTTGGTCGTCTCCTATGAAGAACAGGGGGAACGTCTGATGGAGCGCTTGGAGCGCCCAGATAAGCACTGGAAGTTCTCCACGGGTGATCTCGATACTCGCGACAACTGGAGCGCCTACCAAGACGCCTATTCCGAAGTGATTCGCCGGACCTCGACGCGTATTGCTCCGTGGTATGTCATTCCTGGCGACCACAAGTGGTATGCACGCTTGGCAGTCCAAGAGATCCTTGTCCGTACGCTCGAAGGCATTAACCCCACATGGCCACAAGCCGATTTTGATGTCGATGCTGCGAAAGATCGTCTTTCGGCTTCGCTCACTCCTGAGGTTCTGTCATCTCATGCCCACGAGAAGTCGGGTGACGCGGGATCCCAAGATAAGAATGAGGGCGAATCAAAGTCCAAGAAATCCAAGAAATTCGACAAGAAGAAGTCGGACGCTTCCGCTTCACAAGATGCGCCCCACATTTCCGTGAGCGCCTGGGGATAGGTGCTCCCCGCTCACTCCCGGCTATGAAGGGAGAGAGCGACAATAAAGTTTCGGCCTCGTCGATAATGAAATCAACGAGGCCAAAACTGTGGCGCTACGCTTGTCGCGCACAGCCGTCAAACCGGCGCAGCACTTAAGCTGAGAAGGGTCACTTGCGGTTCGCGCGGTAGTACTCGATGAGAGCCTTCGTGGAGGCATCCTGCGCGTCGAGTGCAGCCGAGTCACCTTCGATGGCCGGCAAGATCTGCTTGGCCAGGACCTTGCCTAGCTCTACGCCCCACTGGTCGAAGGAATCGATGCCCCAGACGGCGCCCTGGACGAAGGTGATGTGCTCGTAGAGAGCAATCAGTTCGCCAAGAACACGCGGGGTCAGGGCCGGTGCCATGATCGACGTGGTCGGCCGATTACCGGTGAAGACGCGAGCCGAAACGATGGCCTCCGGGGTGCCCTCGGCGCGAACCTCGTCCGAGGTCTTGCCGAATGCCAGAGCCTTCGTCTGAGCCAGGAAGTTCGACAGGAACAGCTCGTGCATGTCAGCCTCGCCATCCTTCAGGGGCCACGCCGGATTAGCGAAGGCAATGAAGTCGGCGGGAACCATGCGGGTGCCTTGGTGAATCAGCTGGTAGAAGGCATGCTGACCGTTGGTTCCCGGTTCGCCCCAGAAGACCTCGCCGGTCTCGTAGGTGACGGGAGCACCATCGCGCCGGACGGACTTGCCGTTCGACTCCATGGTCAGCTGTTGAAGGTAGGCCGGGAAGCGGTGCAAGTACTGCGAGTACGGCAAGACAGCGTGTGTGTCGGCACCGAGGAAGTTCGAGTACCAGACGTTCAGCATGCCCATGAGAATAGGTAGGTTTTCTTCCGGCTTCGCGGTGGCGAAGTGGACATCCATCGCGTTGAAGCCCTCAAGGAATTCAGCGAAGCCATCCGGGCCGATCGCGATTGCCAGCGAGGTGCCGACAGCGGAATCCACGGAGTAGCGGCCGCCAACCCAGGACCAGAAGCCGAAAGCATTGTTCGGGTCGATGCCGAACTCAGCGACCTTGTCCAGAGCGGTGGACACGGCGACGAAGTGCTTGGCGATGGCGCACTTCTCGGTTGCCTCGTCGGTAACGATGCCACGGTCGCGCAGGGCACCGAGGAACCAGTCGCGCACAACCTTGGCGTTCGTGATCGTTTCAAGCGTCGTAAATGTCTTCGACGCAACAATAACCAGGGTGGTTTCCGGATCGAGATCCTTCGTGGTCTCACCCGCGTCGGTCGGATCAATGTTCGAGATGAAACGGCATTCAAGACCATCCTGGACAAAGGGCTTCAGGGCCTCGTAGGCCATGACCGGGCCCAGGTCCGAGCCACCGATACCAACGTTGACAACCGTTTCAACCGGCTTGCCGGTAATACCGGTCCACTCGCCGGAGCGAACGCGCTCTGCGAAGTCGTAGACCTCGTTCAGAACCTCGTGAACGTCCGCGATCGCATCCTGGCCGTCAACGGTCAGCTCGTCGGTTGCCGGGCGACGCAACGCGGTATGCAGAACAGCGCGGTCTTCGGTGACGTTGATGTGCTCACCGGCGAACATGCGGTCGCGCAGGTCGTAGACGCCAGTCTGCTCAGCAAGAGCCAGCAGGTCAGCAAGCACGCCTTCGTCAATCAGGTTCTTCGAAAAATCAACGTGCAGGTCGGCGCCGTCAATCGTCCAGCGAGTTGCGCGGTTCGGATCAGCTCCGAACCAAGCGCGAAGATCCGGGTCAAAAGCGTCGGCACGTCCGTCCAGTGCTTCCCACGCGGGAGTCATTGTGGGGTCAACGACCGGATTGTCAGTCATGAATTCTCCTGTATCAATGGATCTGCGATGAGTTCGCGGTTCTTGAATGAAAAAACAGTTTTGGTCGAATCAGACGATTCGGCGATGTCTTACTCGGGATCTGCGTCTGCGATGGAAATCTCGACAGCAGGCTTACCCGAATCCTTCATCGAAACGATGCGCTGAACCGGGCTGAGCTCTCGCCACCACTGATCGAACGGACGACGATTGCGGATATCCAGATCCTCAAACATGTTCTTCACCAGGCGAGCTTCGATCTGGTTGCGTACCTGACCGATGTACACGCCCTCGGATTCGCCACGATTGAACTGGTTGTTGATGTGGTCGAGCGCGCGGTGAGCAAGACGCGTTGCCAGCAGGCGGTCGAACGGGCTGGGCGAACCCCCCTGTTGCAGGTGGCCGAGCGCCGCATGACGCACGTCGTACTTGCCGTCAGATTCTGCCTCGTACACGGACGCAAGGAATTCGCGGTCGTAGTACTTCGACACTGCCTCGTTGACGAGGACCAGGAACAGGCGGCGTCCTTCAGCGAAGGAATCAACCATGCGCTTCGTGTCATCAGCGATCTCATTCAGAGTCACATCATCTTCGTTGAGATAGATGTACTCAGCACCGGATGACAGTGACGCCATCAGCGTCAGGTACCCGCAACGTCGTCCCATGATTTCGGCGACGAAACAACGCTTGGTCGCTGCGGCGGATTCCTTGATGCGGTCAAGCGCCCAGGTGGCATTGTTGATCGCGGTATCGGCACCGATCGATAGTTCCGAACCGGGCAGATTGTTGTCGATGGAGGCGGGAACCAGAACGATCGGGATACGGAAAGCCGGGTAGCGGTCACGCTCGGAGATCATCGAGTGGACAGCAAGGTAGGCGTTGAGGCCGCCAATAACAATCAGCGCATCCAATTCGTTACGTTCAATAGCGCGTCCCAGGGCGTAGAACTGCTCAACTTCGGGGACATCGCGCCTCGTGCCGAGTTCCGCTCCACCCTTGAACGCCCAGCCTTCAACGTCAGCCCAGGTCAGTTCTTTGACCGCGTTATCGGCCAACCCCTTCCACGAGCCTTCGATTCCCAGCATCGTCCAACCGCGAGCGATGCCTAGGCGGACTGCCGCGCGCGCTGCCGTGTTCATGCCAGGTGCAAGACCGCCAGCGTGCAGGATACCGATTCGACGAGGCTTTTCAGTAGGTTCGGGCGTCAGCTGAGGCGGAGTCGAAAGGATTGTGTTAATTTCGACCATCGTCGTGAAAGAAACACCGCGCGAAGCCTGGGCAGCTTCATAGTCGCCGGCCCCAATCAGGTGCTTGACCGCACGAGTATCGTGCACCGCCTTCATCAGCGGAATACGGGTCACGCGATTGTGGCGGACACCCAGAACATTCGGGGTGTTTTCCGGCGTTGCTGAAAGCATTTCCTGAACAGCGGCGTAGCCAAGCAACGATGACATCCAGCGGTCATAGGCTGACGGCGAGCCACCACGCTGAACGTGGCCAAGGATCGTCACGCGAGCGTCTTCACCCGTGCGCTCAGTAATCACATCGGCAATGTGTTGAGTGGTCAGTACATTACCCTCGCGGTCGGTTGCACCTTCGGCGACCAACACGATGGATTCGCGTCGCCCTGCTTCACGACCCAAACGCAGGTGTTCAGCGAGGTCTTCTTCCCAGCCCGGTCCAACCGGATCTTCGGGGGTAAACACGTAGTCAGCACCACCGGCAACCGCTGCCATCAGGGGGAGGTAGCCACAATGGCGACCCATGACCTCGACAACGAAGGTGCGCTGGTGAGATGCTGCCGTGGAGGTCAGTTGATCCATCGCGTCCAAAATGCGATGGAGTGCTGTATCCGCACCGATTGTCATGTCGGTGCCCACCATGTCATTGTCGATCGAGCCGACAAGACCAACAACCATCAGAGCCGGATGCTTTGCCGCTTTTTCTTCACTGAGCACGCCTTCGTCAACGAGTTCGCGAATGTGCTGCGACCATTCGCCTCGGAATTCATCCGTGCCAGAGAGGGAGCCGTCGCCACCGATAACGACAAGGTGGTCAATACCGTGTTCGACCAGATTCTTCGCGGCCGCATGCCGGCCCTCGTAATCGCGGAATTCTGGACACCGGGCCGTACCGATAACCGTGCCACCCTCGGCGAGGATTGATGAGACGTCCGACCAGCAGAGCTTCTTGATCGCATCTCCGCCTTTAACGGCGCCGGCCCACCCTTCCATGACCGCATAGGGTTGGGCGCCCACGGCAAGCGCGGTTCTCACGACGGCGCGGACGGCCGCATTCATTCCCTGTGCGTCACCGCCTGATGTGAGAACGCCGATCTTGAAGTCAGCGGGGGCTTTGAGCGGTTGCGGAGTAGCCATTGCGTGAAGCTCCATTCCTGTTCACGGTCTGAAAGTGTTACCAGCTTCGTCCAGTTTACGTTTCGTCCAGTTTACGGCGAAGCGGGAAGTGATGGGTAGAGCAATCGGGTATTCAGGGGTGTCAGAACAGTTTTCGGGAATAAAAGAGTGGTGGCCCGCATGTCTCATTGCGGACCACCACTCTTAGGGCATGTGAGCTCGTGCGTTGAAGAATCAGCGTCTATTCGTTTGATGACGAATAATGACGGGTACGCGCTTGAGCCAATCCGTCAGTTACTAGCCGACGGGTTCGCAGCAGCAGATGCAGCGAGGTCTTCGGCGCTGACAACGCCTTCGACCGAGACGCGGTCAAGGTAAGCCATACCGTCGAAGGAAAGCTCACGAGCGTTCTCCGGATCGCCTTCTGCGCCGATCTTGCCACCGGCCATCCGGTCAACGATGATCGCGATTGCGCCGTCACCGGTCACATTGGTTGCGGTGCCGAAGGAGTCGAGGGCGATGTAGGTGGCGATCATGAGGGCAACCTGGGCATCGTTGAAGCCAAGCATCGACGAGAGTAGACCGGTTGCTGCCATGATTGCACCGCCGGGAACGCCGGGGGCTGCGACCATCGTGATGCCGAGCATGAAGATGAAGCCAACCCACTGTACAGGGCCGACATCGATGCCCTGGGTGATGACGATAGCGAACGCGAATGCGAAGATCTTCGAGGTCGAGCCTGCCAGGTGGATCGTTGCGCAGAGCGGAATGGTGAAGGATGCAACGGCGTCGGAGATGCCGTTCTTCTTTGCCTGACGCAGAGTAACCGGGATAGTCGCCGCGGACGACGAGGTGCCGAGTGCCGTCAGGTAGGCGGGCATCATGGTGAGTAGCGACTTGATCGGGTTCTTCTTGCCGATTGCGCCAGCAACGATGTACTGCGTGAGCAGGATGACGACCTCAAGCAGGAGGACGACGACAACAACGCGGACCAGGGTGCGCATAATGTCCCACGCCTCACCGGTGTAGGTGAGGTTCAAGAAGATACCAAAGATGTGCAAGGGCAACAGCGGGATGATGATGCGCTCGATGAGCTTGGTGATGATGGCACGGAATTCAATGAAGCCCTTACGCATAACGCCACGCGGGATCATTGCAAGTCCGATGCCGACCACGAAGGAGAGCAACAGCGCGGTCATAACCGGGACAGCTGCAGGCATTTCGATGGTGAAGAACGATTCGAGTGCCGAGCCGGGCTCGGTAACATCAGCAAGACCGTTCGAAAGGAGCTTCGGGAAGACGGTTGCTGCGACCAGGTAGGTCAGGAAGCCTGCGAAAAGAGTCGAGGTGTAGGCCAGCGCGGCGGTAACGCCGAGCCACTTGCCCGCGCCACGTCCGAGATCAGCAATAGCCGGAGTGACCAGACCGATGATGATGAGCGGAATCGAGAAGGACAGAAACTGGCTGAAGATAGCTGAGAATGTCGCGAAGACTCGTCCAACTGCGACAGGCACCAGGTGCGAGTCACCCACTTTGGTGGATCCCAGCACGAGGGCGAGGATGATTGCGACGAGCACCCACACGAGGATGCTGCTCTTCTGCATAAACTTTCGCATGATTTTCCTTGAGTCGTTCGACTGATCGGGATACGTACAGGATGCCCACAGACCGCATTCCGATTAGTTTTCGTTCACTATTCGAACATTCCGACACCGCTACTCGGGCAGTTTCACGCGCTATAGAGACGAAACCGGGGCGGGCAAGCCGAAGCTCACCGCACCCCCGTTTCGTTGAGTGAGCAGATCAAGCGAGGGCTTTCGCCAGATTATCGTCGAGCGCTACAAGGAACTCTTCGGTGGTGAGCCACGGAGTATCGCCACCGACCAGACGAGACAGATCGCGCGTCATCTTGCCTGAAAGAACCGTGTCAATGATGACCTTCTCAAGCGTGTGGGAGAAATCGATAATCTCAGGCGTATTATCAAGCATTCCTCGGTGAGCAAGAGCGCGGGTCCAAGCGAAAATCGAGGCAATCGGGTTGGTTGACGTTGGTTCCCCCGCCTGATGCTTGCGGTAGTGACGGGTAACAGTGCCGTGAGCGGCTTCAGCTTCCATCGTGCGACCATCTGGGGTCATCAGGACGGAGGTCATCAGACCCAGCGAACCGAATCCCTGAGCGACAGTATCTGACTGAACATCACCGTCGTAGTTCTTGCACGCCCAGACGTAGCCACCTTCCCAGCGCAAGGACGAGGCAACCATGTCATCAATCAGACGATGTTCGTAGGTCAAGCCAACTTCGGCAAATCTGTCCTTATATTCGCGCTCGAAGACATCGGCGAAAATGTCCTTGAACGCACCATCGTAGGCCTTGAGGATCGTGTTCTTCGTCGACAGGAAGACCGGATAGTTGCGCTTGAGTCCGTATTCAAAGGATGCTCGAGCGAAGTCTGCGATCGATTCGTTGAAGTTGTACATGCCCATCGTGACGCCACCACCTTCAGGCATACGGATCACTTCGTGCTCGATCGGTTCCGACCCATCGTCGGGAGTGAAGGTCAGCGTGATGGTGCCCGCTCCCGGAACCTTAAAGTCAGTCGCACGGTACTGGTCGCCGAATGCGTGTCGACCGATAACGATCGGCTTGGTCCATCCGGGGACGAGGCGCGGAATGTTGTCAATAATGATTGGTTCACGGAAGACAACGCCACCAAGAATATTGCGAATCGTGCCGTTGGGGCTACGCCACATCGTCTTCAGGCCGAACTCTTCAACACGCGCCTCGTCGGGAGTGATTGTCGCGCACTTGACGCCCACGCCATGCTCTTTGATCGCATTGGCGGCATCAATCGTCACCTGGTCGTCAGTCGCGTCGCGATTCTGGATCGACAGGTCGTAGTAACGCAGATCAACATCCAGGTAGGGGTGGATCAGACGGTCTTTAATGAACTGCCACATGATGCGGGTCATTTCGTCGCCATCGAGTTCAACGACCGGGCCTGCAACCTTAATTTTCGACATCGTTTCTCTTTTCGTCGGGCGAGCTGGCGCTACGCGAGAAATTATCTTGACATCAAGATTAGTTGATTAAATACACTCGCGCTCATAGATGAGACAGAAGAAATACGTTCGCCAACCCAAAGACCCCGACAGCACAACCATGTCGGACTGAGCGGTTAGGACAGAAGGTTCATCGTTGCCGTGAACGGCGAAAAATACCAAATACCAAGCGCCAAGAAAGCGAGCACCACGGCATCCACCCACCGATTACGTGAAGCAAACCATGGGCGTCCTGGCAAAACAAGACGCGCACCGGCCATCACAAGCAACGTGCCAGCAAGGGCATAGACCGCACGATGAGGGTGGTTCAAAAGAGCCAAAATCGCCGTAACGCCAACACCGACGAGGACGAAAATGATCGTCCCCCAGTACGCATACGACGGCGAAGTATTCATTCGCACCTGCTTCTTCACACTGCAAGCCTACGGGGTAATGCATTATTCACACATCTTCACGTCTTAATTTACCTCCGGAGCGCGCTACCATGTTCATGCGACCGTGCAGGCCGCGCACATTTTCACGTGTTGAAGGAGCATCAGTGACTTCCCGTTACATCGTTGTCGGGCCCGATTCCGCAAATGCTGCAACAGACGCAGCTCACGAACTTGCCACCGCGCTTTCAGCGCGTGGAACGCTTGCGCGCATGAACGCGCTCGCTGGCACGACCCCATCCGCAGCAGCGACCTCCGGCACCTCGGCTTTGCCGGCAGCTGTCGAAGCTGTTCGCGCAGCTGACGCAGACTTCGTCCTCATCGACGGAGTTGTCGCCGGAGAAGCTCGCACGTTCGATGCCATCCGTTGGAACGTGAACCTGGCAGCATCGGCTCGCGCAAACGTCATCTTGGTCCTCGACCCCGAAGGTGTTCCAGCCGAACTGCTCACTGAAGAAATCAACGTTTTCGCTGCCCGTTGCAAGTCGCACCAGGCGCAGCTCGTGGCAGTGATTCTGCCCGGCACCCCCACTGCTCTCGGCGTCGACGTCCCCGTCTTCTCCCTTCCCCTTTCCGACGAGGCAATCAAGACCCTGGTTGAGGCCCCCGCCCCGACCGCAGTCACTCCCCTCGCTTTCCAGGCAGATCTGATTGACCGCGCACGCGCAGACCGCAAGCGCATCGTCATGCCCGAACCGGAAGACGATCGCGTCCTCCTAGCAGCTGGCGAGGTCCTCGCTCGCGGTATCGCAGATGTCATCCTCGTTGGTGACGCAGCTGCCGTTGCAACCCGCGCAGGTGAACTTGGTATTGACCTCACCGCAGCATCCGTCGTCTCCGTAGACGACCCAGAACTGTCCGAAAAATACGCCGTTGAATTCGCACGCCTGCGTGAAAAGAAGGGCGTCACCGTCGAGCAGGCTCGCGAAAAGATCAAAGACGTGTCCTACTTCGGCACGATGATGGTCCACATGGGCGACGCAGATGGTATGGTTTCCGGCGCAGCTCACACGACCGCGCACACGATCGTTCCCTCCTTCCAGATCATCAAGACCGCTCCCGGCGTCTCGATTGTTTCTTCTATCTTCCTCATGCTGATGAAGGATCAGGTGTGGGCATTCGGCGACTGCGCCGTGAACCCAAACCCGACTCCGGAACAGCTTGCCGACATCGCCATCTCCTCGGCACGCACCGCCGCTCAGTTCGGTGTCGAGCCTCGCGTTGCAATGCTCTCCTACTCCACCGGCACTTCCGGCTCCGGCCCGGACGTCGACGCCGTTGTGGAAGCAACCCGCATTGCTCAGGCAAAGGCTCCAGAGCTCGCTCTGGAAGGCCCGATCCAGTTCGACGCAGCCGTTGACGTGGCCGTTGCTTCGAAGAAGCTCCCCGGCTCCCCCGTTGCCGGCAAGGCAAACGTCTTCATCTTCCCGTCACTATCCGCAGGCAACATTGGCTACAAGGCCGTTCAGCGTTCCTCCGGTGCCGTTGCTGTCGGCCCGGTTCTGCAGGGTCTGAACAAGCCCGTCAACGATCTGTCGCGTGGCGCACTGGTCGAGGACATCGTCAACACCGTTGCTCTGACCGCCGTTCAGGCACAGGGCTGAAGCTTCCAAGTTTTTACCGATTACTCACAGGAAAGGCGAACTCGTGTCCCAGACCGTTCTCGTCATTAACTCCGGCTCTTCATCGATCAAGTACCAGCTGGTCGATCCCGAAACCGGTGAAGCAATCGCCAAAGGCCTTGTCGAACGTATCGGCGACCCGGTCGGCAAGATCAAGCACACCCACGGTGACGACGTCACCATCGAAGAAATTCCGATCGCAGACCACGAAGTTGGTATGCGTGAGGTTCTTCGCCTCTTCGACAACAAGGGCCCGAAGCTTGCAGAAGCTGGCATCGTTGCCGTCGGCCACCGTATCGTTCAGGGTGGCAAGTACTTCGATGGCCCGGCCGTCATCAACGACGAGGTCCGTAACCTCATCGAAGAACTCTGCCCGATGGCTCCCCTGCACAACCCCGCACACCTCAAGGGCATCGACGTGGCTCGCGAGCTCATGCCGGAAATCCCTCACGTTGCAGTCTTCGACACCGCGTTCTTCCAGGCTCTTCCCGAAAAGGCCTACACCTACGCACTCAACGCCGAAGTCGCTGAGAAGTACGCTGTTCGCCGCTACGGCGCACACGGCACCTCGCACCAATTTGTTTCCCGCGAGGTCGCAAAGTACCTGGGTCGCGATGATCTCAAGCAGATCGTCATGCACCTCGGAAATGGCGCTTCCGTGTCCGCAGTCCTCAACGGTAAGCCGATCGATACCTCCATGGGCCTGACCCCGTTGGAAGGCCTCATGATGGGCACCCGCACCGGTGACATCGATCCGGCCGTTGTCTTCCACCTGGCTCGCCAGGGTGGCATGACGATTGACGAGATCGACACGCTGTTCAACAAGCAGTCCGGCATGAAGGGCCTGACCGGCGAATCCGACATGCGTAGCGTGTGGGAAATGATTTTCAACGATGACGACAAGGAAGCGCAGCACAAGGCTCGCGTTGCCATGGACGTCTACATCAACCGCCTGCTCAAGTACGTTGGCTCCTACACCGCTGAACTCGGTGGCCTGGATGTCATCACCTTCACCGCTGGCATCGGCGAGAACGACTGGGATGTTCGTAAGGAACTCGCCCAAGCATTAGAGCCCTTCGGCGTGAAGATCGACCTGGCAGCAAACGACGGTCGTATCGGCGAGCCTCGCGTGATCTCCACCCCCGATTCGAAGGTCACCCTGCTGGTGTACCCAACGAACGAAGAGTTCGCGATCGCGCGCCTCGCACGTGAGGTGATCTGAGTTCTGCTCGCGCCTCG
>NZ_JBHNPV010000063.1:0-35186 GCF_059082735.1 Actinotignum sp. usb-actsch-rep-73
GGGCTCTACGATTCTCAGTCGCGCGTCAGCTTACGGTGCGTGACGCGATGCGGGTTCGCCGCATCCTGACCAAGGCGTTCGATCTTGTTCTTCTCATAGGACTCGAAGTTTCCCTCGTACCAGTACCACTGAGCCGGATCCTCTTCGGTACCTTCCCACGCAAGAATGTGAGTGGCCACGCGGTCGAGGAACCAACGGTCGTGGGTGACGACCACGGCGCAACCGGGGAACTGCAGAAGAGCATTTTCCAGTGAGCCGAGGGTTTCGACGTCCAAGTCGTTGGTCGGCTCGTCAAGGAGCAACAGGTTACCGCCCTGCTTGAGCGTCAGTGCCAGGTTCAGGCGGTTGCGCTCACCACCGGACAGAACACCAGCAGGCTTCTGCTGATCCGGCCCTTTGAAGCCAAACGCGGACACGTAGGCGCGTGACGGCATTTCAACGTTTCCGACCTGGATGTAGTCGAGTCCGTCAGAGACGACCTCCCAGAGGGTCTTATCCGGATCGATGCCTGCGCGAGTCTGGTCAACGTAAGAGATCTTGACGGTTTCACCGATATTCAGTTCGCCACCGTCAAGAGGCTCCAGGCCAACGATGGTCTTGAACAGGGTCGTCTTACCAACACCATTCGGGCCAATGACGCCGACAATGCCGTTACGCGGCAGGGAGAACGACAGTCCATCGATCAGCGTGCGATCGCCGAAGCCCTTTTGTAGGTTGGTTGCTTCGATGACGATTGAGCCCAAGCGCGGGCCTGGCGGAATCTGAATTTCTTCGAAGTCGAGCTTACGAGTGCGCTCCGCTTCGGCAGCCATTTCCTCGTAGCGTTCCAGACGAGCCTTCGACTTCGCCTGACGGCCCTTCGGGTTCGAACGAACCCATTCAAGTTCCTCCTTCAGGCGCTTGGCAAGCTTCGCGTCCTTCTGTCCTTGAACCTGCAGACGCTTTTCCTTCGTCTCCAGGTAGGTCGAGTAGTTGCCCTCGTACGGGTAGAGGTGCCCACGGTCAACTTCAGCGATCCAGCCTGCAACGTGGTCAAGGAAGTAACGGTCGTGGGTAACCGCGATAACGGCACCAGCGTAGGTGGACAGGTGCTTTTCCAGCCAGAGCACGGACTCGGCATCCAGGTGGTTCGTCGGTTCGTCAAGCAGTAGCAGATCGGGAGCCTCGATCAGCAGGCGACACAGTGCTACGCGACGACGCTCGCCACCGGACAGGACGTTGACGGGCTGGTCTGCCGGCGGGCAACGCAACGCGTCCATTGCCTGCTCAAGTTGGGAATCAATATCCCAAGCGTTCGTAGCATCGAGTGCGTCCTGGAGCTTGCCCATTTCTTCCATCAGAGCATCGAAATCCGCATCCGGATTCGCCATCTCTTCAGAAATCTTGTTGAAACGATCGAGCTTCGCAAACGTATCTGCCGCACCCATACGAACGTTCTCAATCACGGTCTTCGTATCATCAAGCTTCGGTTCCTGCTCAAGGATGCCGACGCTGTAACCCGGGGTCAGGCGAGCTTCGCCATTACTCGGTTCGTCAAGGCCTGCCATAATCTTCAAGATCGAGGACTTACCGGCACCGTTCGGACCGACCATACCGATCTTCGCGCCCGGGAAGAACGACATAGACACGTCATCGAGGATTACCTTATCCCCGTGCGCCTTACGCGCTTTAATCATCTGGTAGATGTACTCAGCCACTGGTCTCCATCCAACATGTGGGTGTGCATGACAGTAAAACTGTCCGTTTATCCCCTCCATGCTAAGCCACACCCACGCTGAACCCCACACGACTGCTGAGAATTACAGCGTGGGCGTGACCACGTCCACGACCTCGCGAGCTTATTTATCCTCTGGGCACTTGTCCTTGGGATAAGTGAAGTTCCCTTTCGTCTTCACCTTCGCCTGATCAACACGTCGATTCTTCCCCACCGTTGTCTTCAGAGTCGACGATTGCTCTTGTCCGCACGACCCATCGCAGGCTTCATCGCCACATTCTGGGCCTGTCAATGGTGCGGTATCACCTTCGCTTTCCTCACCAATAGCGTTCAACGCAGTTAAAGGAGAGTCTTCAAAACTTGCTCCCAAAGGGTCAGAGACCCCACCCCCGGAGCTCATCCTCACGTTGGCCCCAGAAACGTCAGACGTTGAAGTAAGCGTGGCCACGGCCTCGTCCCTCGAAGAAAGAACAGAACCGCCCTCTGAAGGCGAAGGCATATTCTTGGTCCATGTACTCCTTCCGCTGGTCAAGTCATGCCCGATCGCTTGAGCGTTAATGACCACTTCAGAGCGAATATTTCCGTCAGAATCCTTCCACGCATTCGCGCGAGGGCGCCCCGTCACAATCACGGGCTCGCCCTTCGCCAATGAATGCAGGGCATTATCGGCAAGCCGATCCCACGCATGAACCGAATACCACTGAGTACGCCCCTGCGTCAGAACCCCGTCAGCAGACGCGAACCAGTGTGTGACCGCCAAGCGGAAACGGATCGTCACGTGGTTGTTCGCAGTCTTCGATACACGCAAGTCTGTGCCAATACGGCCTCGCAAAGTAATCGTCGTGTCGCTCATCAGTGTCTCCTTCATCCTCGCTATTGAGCTGACACGATGAGCTTGAAACTCAATTGGCGAGGGCGCTCATACATCCCTCGCCAATTGTGGATAAGTGGCACATGAGCGAAATTGTGGATAACTCCTATCCGCAACCGTCCCTGCTTTGCAATAACGCGACCGCAATGCTGGCGCGAAACCGAGTTAACGCAGATCAGGCACCAATACGTGGAATCTCAAGAGCCAGAGTTTCCTTCAGCGCTTGAGCCGCAGCCTCGGAAGAAACACGGTGAGACGGGAACAAAACGCGACGGAAATACTCAAGTTCCTGGATAGATTCCAGAATGTCCGCGAGCGCACGGTGACCACCGTGCTTGGTCGGTGCGCCGTAGAACGCGTTCGGGTACCAGCGCTTCGCCAGTTCCTTCAGGGAAGAAACGTCGATGATGCGGTAGTGAAGGTGGTCGATAACACTGGGCATATATTCCTCGAGGAACATCTTGTCCGTGCCGACCGAGTTACCGGCAAGAAGAGCTTTTCCGGGGGTAGGAACGAACTGCTTGACGTACGACAGAACCTGGTCTGTTGCTTCTTGGAGCGTCAGCCCGTTTTCAAGTTCTTTAAGCAACCCGGAGGTCGTGTGCATGTTGCGCACGAAGTCGTTCATGTGCTCCAGTGCAGCTGCTGGGGGCTTGATCAGAACGTCGATGCCTGGGTCAACTATGTTCAGGTCGCCGTCAGTGATAACGACGGCGACCTCGACCAGCGCGTCGGCTTTCACGTTGAGGCCGGTCATTTCGCAGTCGATCCATACCAATGGATCCTTCAGTTTCTTCGTCACTCGCTTATTTTACCGCGGGGTTTTGAGCCCTCTTGCGTGGGACGTGCCACCTTCGTCGCGCCCGCGCGGGGGCTCCCTCTCCCCTTTCGCACACATTGACGAGGCTCCCCTGAAGATCATTCCAATTTCGCCGTCCTCACGGGGGAGCAGAATATATCCCCACTGATGTATTTTCTCTGACCGCCACGTGATCGCCATCGAACGCAGGTAGGCAAGCGGTTTTAGACTGTATCCGTTCGCCGTACGCACCCGCGCCGGCTTGCGACCGATTCCTGGTTCCCGATCGATTGAAGGACCTGATGCGCGACACAACCGCTTCCACGTTCCACACAAATGCGACTCCTGCGGATATTGAATCCGCATCAAAGGTGTTGCGTGGCGTTGTTCACCGCACTGCGTTGGCGCGTTCTGAACGGTTGACGGACGCGATTGGTGCCCCGGTGCTGCTCAAGCGTGAAGATACGCAGAAGTGCCGTTCCTTCAAGGTTCGAGGCGCCTACGCACGTATGTCGCTATTATCTGCAGCTGAACGCGAACGTGGCGTCGTCTGCGCCTCGGCAGGTAACCATGCGCAGGGCATCGCCTATTCGTGCGCTCACCTGAAGGTTCACGGCACGATTTATCTGCCGTCGAATACTCCTCGTCAGAAGCGCAATCGTATTGCTGCGATCGGTGGTGATTGGGTGGAGCAGGTCATCGTTGATGGC
The DNA here is from genome assembly GCF_059082735.1 of Actinotignum sp. usb-actsch-rep-73. Lineage (NCBI taxonomy): Bacteria > Bacillati > Actinomycetota > Actinomycetes > Actinomycetales > Actinomycetaceae > Actinotignum > Actinotignum sp. usb-actsch-rep-73. The sequence goes on from NZ_JBHNPV010000063.1 coordinate 4,095, forward strand.
ACCTTCGACAAGGCAAACGCACTGGCGCAGGAAGCTGCGCGCGCGACTGGGCGCACCTACGTTCACCCCTACGATGATCCGATGACGATCGCGGGCCAGGGCACGATCGGCGTTGAGTTGCTTGAACAGATGCCTGAAAACACGGCGGCAGTCCTCGTTCCCGTCGGTGGCGGTGGATTGCTTGCTGGCATCGCGACGTGGATCCGCGCTAAGCGCCCCGAAATCAAGATCATCGGCGTCGAGCCCGAAGGGGCGGCCTCGATGCACGCTGCCCTGCATGCTGGCGAGCCAATTACGTTGGCATCGGTTGACCCGTTCGTTGACGGCACCGCTGTTGGTCGTGCGGGAGCTCTCGCCTACGACGCTACCCGCCTGTACGTCGACGATGTATTCGTTGTTCCCGAGGGCGCAGTGTGCACGGAAATGCTCGACCTCTACCAGTCCGATGGCGTCATTGCTGAGCCGGCTGGCGCCCTGGCATCGACCGCGATCCGTTCCTACCTGTCAACCCCTGAAGAGCGCGAACGCTACCTGGGTGACTCTGATGGTGCAATCATCGCGATCGTGTCCGGTGGCAATAACGACCTGACACGTTACGCCGAGGTTATGGAGCGTTCGCTTCGTCACGAGGGCTTGCGCCACTACTTCCTGGTCACGTTCCCCCAGCAACCGGGGGCTCTGCGCCTCTTCCTGCAGGATGTCCTTGGCCCGCACGACGACATCGTTCACTTCGAGTACACAAAGAAGAACAATCGAGAATCTGGGCCCGCCGTTGTTGGCATCGACATTGCGGCGAAGGATGACATCGACGGGTTGCGCCGACGCATGGCAGATTCGCCCCTGCACGTCGAAGAGCTGCATGCGGATTCGGAGATTTTCCGCCTGATCATCTGAGGCGTCACGCTAGTTCCACTTGCGAGCGCTTTCGGTAAGCATGTGGCTTTCTCTTATTCACGAGGCTGGCCACGTGTTTGCCCGGCCTCGTGGCATGTTATGCGGCCAGAGTGTGCGTGAGCGTTGCGTGGACGCGCACGCCTTCACCCGTGTTGAAGCGGTAGCCCTGGCCTCGAACAGTCGAGATCAGTCCGGGGGCCTTAGCGAGCTTCTTACGCAGGCGACGAATGTGTGCGTCAACTGTACGCGAGTCGGAGCCAAGGCCAGCGCCGTTCCAGACGGTCGAAAAAAGTTCTTCGCGTGAAACTGCGCGATCAGCGTTCAAGGCAAGGTGAGTGAGTAGCTCGCGTTCCTTTGCACAGAGGGCAATGCGGGCGCCTCGGATGGTCAGTTCCCCGCGGTCAGCGTTGAAGTCAATGCGAGCGGGAGCAAGGCGAAGGTGCGCGAGGATCTCAAGGAAATCGTCGAAAGACGTTTCGGGGGTTTCATCGACGACGGCAGAGTTTGCGGGGGTGTTGACCAGAGTCATGGTGTATCCAGGTTTCTTTGGTGCCGCTACCCAGCTTTGTTCACAAAGGGGCTTTTAAGTCACAGCGGCAGTGATTGACAGAGGTTCGAGGGCGTCAATCACATACACATTCGCTCACGCACAGTGGTGCCCTGAAGGCAGCACATTTCGTAAGCGAAGGTCGTCATGGTTGTAGTGTGCCGTATGAGTGTCGCACTTTTCCAGAAAGTGACCACATTGTGAGACTTTGTAACACGCGCTGATTCGCTCTTGACGGTGCGCCAAGATAAACAAAACCGGCCTGATCGCAGAAAAACTACGATCAGGCCGGTTGCGCCCCTGACAGGACTCGAACCTGCAACCTCGGGATTAGAAGGCCCTTGCTCTATCCATTGAGCTACAGAGGCATTGCCGGGAGCGCCCACCTCGAGCGGGCTTCGACGCGAACCAAGTTTACCGGCACCGGGCGTCAACGCCCAAAGATGTCACCACCGTGCATTCTTCGACGCAGACACAACGCATGTGTGCCCGGCCTCGTTCATCATCCATCACCGAACGCGCACGATGCACCCAACCCCAAAAGTCACCAAAGAAGAGCGCCGGAGCGGCCACCCACCCCGGCACTTTCCTCACACTCCAGTGCGCGTTCACTCCACTGCGTCAAGGAACGTTAGCTGTGACTCCGGCTCCTCGATGATCTGGTTCAAGCGATCGTTGAAGACCTTGCCGTAAGGCATATTGATGTGTGCCTCGAACGCCGCGTCATCGGCGTACTTCTCAAAGACAACGAACTTGCGTGGATTGTCAACCTCACGATGAGGCTCAAACGTCACATTCCCCGGCTCCGTGTGCACGTTGCGCGCCAGGCCGGCGATCATTTCCGCAACCTCGTCTTCGAAGCCTTCCTTGGCAGTAAAGCGAGCAATCAGAATCTTCATCGTTTCTCCTTCGATCAAGTCCACTTGGCGACCACTTCTCCGCTGGGTTTCATCCAATCGACGAGGCCGCGCTCACCTGTCATTCTATTCCGCTTCTACTAGGGCGCGGGAAGGAAAAACCTTATTTTCAAGGGAGGCAAGCAAGGGGAAGAAGAGGACCGACGCGGCGCCGGAAGCCACCAGGATTGATCCGATATCTTCGGCCATCACGCCAGCATTCACAGCCACACCCGTCACGGCAACGATGATCGGCAGACCCGTCGCACCGTAGAGACCAATCCTCGTGGCATCGCGCCATGTAGTTTTCTCGACCGTGCCAACGAAGCGTTCAATCAGCACAATGGGCAGGCCTCGAACCACCAGGATGACAGTCACGAATGCCACCAGCAACCAAGGGCGCTCAATGACGGCGCTCAGCGAAATATTCATACCCGAGGTCACGAAGAAAACCGGGATCAGGAACGAGAAGCCAATCGTCCGCAGTTCCCCTTCAATCGCACTGAAGTTCACCGGAGACAGCGCGTGGACGACGACGCCGGCGGCGAACGCGCCGAGGACAATGTCGAGGTTCAAGACAGCGGAAAGCGCCATCAGACCGGTCAGGATTGCCATGACCACGCGCATCAGCGTCTTCGACGAAGTCTGTGCACCGCGCAAGATCACGCGACCAATTTCGGGGTGGCGCAGAATGAAACGCGTCGGAATCGCAACGGAGATCAACGTTGCAACGACGAAGAATACAAGGATGACAGCAGCCCAACCTGGCGAACGCGTGCCAAGCAGAAGCGACATGGCGATAACAGGAGCGAGTTCACCAATCGCACCGTGGATCAGCACCGCTTCACCAGCAGGCTTACCCATCATTCCCGCTTCCATCAGAATCGGAAGCAACGTGCCCAGAGCTGTGGACGTAAACGCAATGGCAAGTGCGATCGCGGAGCTGTAATCACCGTTACGCAATGTGACAACAGCCAGTGCAAATGCGGCGAGGAAACAGATCAGCCACGTAATCGCAGCAACGCGACCAGGCTTGGCACGCACTTGCGAAATATTGATTTCAGTACCTGCGATCAAGAACAGAATTCCCATACCGATCTCACGTAGCAGGTGTACGGAATCCGAGACCTGAGCGATCCCCAGAACTGAGGGTCCAATGATGACACCAAGAATCAACAGCCAGACTACATCCGGAACGCGCTTACGAGTCGCAGAAGACAAGAGCGGAGCCAAGAGAGCTGCCAAAGCAATAACAAAAAGGGACACGAAATCTTGGCTGAGGTTCTCCGAGCTCATCGGGTGAAGGCTCTGCCCCGAAAGAGCTGAAACTAACGCATTATTGTGCACGTGCTTACTCTAAAAACCCTTGTGCCTTTTCCACCACTAAAAAGGCGTATCCCACATTCTTTGCGGCATCTCACTCCCGACGGTCGGGCATGTCATGCGAGGCGACAAAACCCGCCACACAGCACCTCGTACATGCCCACCCACGTCATACGAGGCGACACTTCCCTCCTCCCAGAACCCAAAACGTCGCCTCAGACGACACAAACGACAATCACACTCAGTCAGGCTCGAGAAATCGGGTACGGAAAAGGCCCGGCGCATAAGCACCGGGCCTCAACTGCAGGATCGAGGGTCAGGCCTCGACGTCCAGCAGACCGTTCTTGTATGCCTTTGCCAAACGACGCGGGATACGAACCTCACGGCCAGCAACCTTGACGGTGTTGAGCTCGGTGAGATCTGCCTTCCACGCGGAGCGGCGCGTGCGGGTGTTCGCACGGGACATCTTTCGCTTCGGAACTGCCATTGAATCGTGCCTCCCCTCTCTTCTCGGTAGTCGTATGGTCGGTTGGTGGCTCAAAAACGAGCCGCCGTCCGACGCCAGAACGTCGCGAGAAGGACCCGACCGGCCCATTCCCACCGACGGCAACCCGAAAATCGTACCATGAACGCCCGTTTTGCCCCTAGTTCGATACTCTGCCTGAGATGCGATCCTCATTACATGTTCCGCACCTCTCATGTCATCAGCTAGGTTAGAGGGCGACATCGATGGTGTAGAGGTACATGAGGAAGAGGGGTGAAAATGGGAGTCATTCATACCGTGCGGTCGGGTACTCGGATTGAAAACGAGATCGAGATTAAGCGCTCCCGTTTCATTACGACTCTCGCTCGCACCGATTCCTCCGACGAGGCACGCGCCCTGATTAATGAGGTCAAGGCCGACAATCCGCAGGCTCGCCACAATTGCTCCGCATTCCTTATTCAGGTTGATGGACGCGATCCTCATCAGCATTCGAGTGATGACGGGGAGCCCTCGGGCACTGCCGGTACGCCGATGATTGATGCGCTCCGTCTGGCTGGAGTGTGGAATGTGACCGCCGTTGTCACCAGGTATTTCGGAGGAATCCTCTTGGGTGGGGGCGGCCTCGTGCGCGCGTATTCATCGTCTGTATCCAAAGCGCTCGCCCTGGCACCGAAGGCGAAACTAGTTTCGCTAGACGTGCTGGAAACTCGGGTTTCACTTGCCCAGGCTGGCAGGATTGAAGCTGAGTTAAGGAATGCGGGTGCGCAGATTCTTGGCATCGATTGGGAGAGCGAGGCCGCGATCCGAATCGGCACACTTCCTGATTCTCGCGCGTTTTTTGAGGCGCAGATCCTTGCTCTGACCTCGGGTGTTTCAAAGTTTCAGATGATGGGCACCACGAGAGTCGAAGTAGACGAATAACCCCCATTGTTTTAAGATTCAATTATGACATGCGCTGACATGACACTCACCCCGTGCGGAAATCACCGTCCGGTCACACCGCGTCACCTTCTTTCGTGTTAATTGGGCGAATGACTTTTCTGGCGCTCAGCGTCGTCATTCGCCCTGGCGCATGAACACATGCGTCGCATACCACGAAATTTTTTTCTGACTTCGCACGTTGTACTTACCGTGCACTGAATGATCAGTAGTCAAGCTTTTAGGAGACTCTCATGTCGAACATTGCTTCCAACGTTGCAGAACTCATTGGCAACACTCCCCTGGTTCGTATTAATAAGCTCGCCGGTAAAGGCGTGGACGTCGTCGCCAAAGTTGAAGCATTCAACCCTGCCTCCTCCGTCAAGGACCGCATCGCAGCATCAATCATCGACGCAGCAGAAGAATCTGGCGCCTTAAAGCCCGGTGGCACCATCATCGAAGCAACCTCCGGCAACACCGGCATAGCACTGTCAATGGTCGGCGCAGCCCGTGGCTACAAGGTCGTCATCGTCATGCCGGCCTCCATGTCCATTGAGCGCCGCATCATCGTCCGCGCATTCGGCGCAGAACTCGTTCTGACCGACCCAAAGGGCGGCGTTTCCGCAGCCGTCGCCGAAGCAGAGCGCATCCGCGACGAGCGCCCCGGCTCAATCATCGCCTCGCAGTTCACCAACCCCGCAAACCCGGCAATCCACGTTGCCACAACGGGCGAAGAAATCTGGGAAGACACCGACGGCGAAATTGACGTTTTCGTCGCAGGCGTCGGCACCGGAGGCACCATCTCCGGTGTCGCAAAGACCCTGAAGGCCAAGAACCCGAACATCAAGGTCATCGCAATTCAGCCCGCAGAATCTCCGCTTCTCACCGGTGGCTCTGCTGGCCCGCACGCAATCCAGGGTCTGATGCCGAACTTCATTCCGGACAACTACGACACTGAGATCATCGACGAGGTCATCTCTGTTGAGAGCGCCGAAGCACTGAAGTTTGCTCGCCTGGCAGCCGCTGAAGAAGGCCTGCTGGTTGGCATTTCCTCCGGCGCAGCCCTAGCCGGTGCAACCGCTGTTGCAGCTCGCCCTGAATTTGCTGGCAAGAAAATCGTGACCCTACTTCCTGACACCGGCGAGCGTTACCTCTCGACCGCTCTGTTCGAGGAATACAAGGACTGATGTGCTTCAAGCCGACAGGACGTCGACAAAGCGAGAAGCTGAAGAGAATGCGGGGCGCGGATCATCCCTCGCCCCGCATTTTCCTTAGCCCACATTGCGATTGAGCGCTGAACACGCGCGCTCAATCGTCCAACCTCGATAGGATCACTTCTGTTCACCGTTACCCCCCAAAGGAACACCCATGGCGATCAACCCGCGCCGCGCGTTCAAGCTTCTCAGGGAAGATTTACAGACAGCTCGTCATCGCGACCCAGCCGCCCAGTCAAGCGTTGAAGTTGCACTCACATATCCGGGCGTTCACGCACTGTGGGCACACCGCGTTTCGCATTCCTTGTGGATTCGAGGCGTCAAATTGCCCGCTCGCATGTTGCAGTCGGCAACGCGCGTCATGACAGGTGTTGACATTCACCCCGGCGCCCAGATTGGTCGTCGCGTCTTCATCGACCACGCGACGGGCGTTGTTATTGGCGAAACCGCCGAGGTCGGCGAAGATGTCGTCATCTTCCACGGCGTCACCCTGGGTGGCGTCGCCATGACGCCCGGTAAGCGCCACCCTACCGTCGGCAATCACGTGATGATCGGCGCCGGCGCGAAAGTTCTGGGTCCCATCGAGGTCCACGACGGCGCTAAGATCGGCGCGAACGCGGTCGTGGTCAAGGACGTTCCGTGCGGGAACGTTGCGATTGGCGTGCCCGCACGCCTAATCCCGAAGTCCTGCAACGACACGAAGGATGACGATCTGATCATCGATCCCGCTTACTTCTTAGAAGAGCCGGAACTCTACATCTGATCCCAGAGGGCCCCCTCCCGGCGTCTCATTCTGGTTCAGGGCACCGGCGCTACGCAGGTCCCCCGCCTTGTGTGTTTAGCCGGCCTCGTACCCTTATTTGCCCAGCTCAAGCGCACAAGGAGCACACCGGCCCCCAAAGTCCCACATAGTGTGACCCACACCACGTACACTTGGTTTATGGAACAGCGCACACTTCAAGCACCAGTTGATGCGTTGGCCGATGTCGAACGCCCCGAGGGTATCGAGATCGCAACGCTCACCCGTTACGACATTCCGATGCTCGCAGCCCTGACCCTGGACGCGTACGGCGAAGAAAACACACCCGAGGCCATGCTCGAGATTTCGGAAGAACTCCGCATGACCTTCGAAGGGGCATTCGGTGCGACGACCGAAGATTCTTTCGTTGGCGCATGGGATGGTGGCGCACTGATCGGCGCCATCGAAGTCGTCAGAGAATCCCCGTGGGATGACGCTCCCGACGGCCCGTTCGTCGTCGATCTTGTCGTCGCCCCGGAATACCGTCGTAAAGGCATCGCAACCGCCCTCATCGCAGAGGTCGCACGTCGTTGCCAGGATTGGGGATTCGACGGTCTGTCCTTGACGATCGATTCGCGCCACATGGGGGCCGCCAGCCTCTACGACGCGCTCGGCTTCACCGACGTCAAATAATAGGTTCGCCTACTGTGGCTTCCGCGACCGTTTCTGCCCGCCAGTTTCATGGCAGGCTGGGCGGTTATTTCACCTTGGTCATTTTCTCCGATTGACCAGGTTCAGCCCGCTTAACCAGCGCCTTATCGCTGACAGCTGGGGCACCAGAACAGACGACGGTTCTGCATGAGCGCTTCGCGGATCGGCGTGCCACAGCGCAGGCAGGGACGCCCGGTTCGGTGGTAGACATACCAGCGTGACGCTTCCTCGTCACCTTCGATCGGTGGGTTGGGTGCTTCGTCGGGATCCATCGTTTCGAGGCGCCCCGCAGCGAGCCCCCGATTCATGAGGTCGCAGATCAGAACCCAGAGGTCCTTCAGTCGCTTTTCGGAAATGTTCGCCCCCTTGCGATAGGGCGAAATTCCGGCGAGGAACAGGGCATCCGCACGGTAGATGTTGCCGACGCCGGCGATGATGGACTGGTCCATAACGATCTCGCCGATATTGCGCTTCTTGGAGTGAGCAACCGACGCGAATCGCTTCGCCGATTCCTTATCGTCGCGCGCTCCATCTTCCAGCGGGTCAGGACCGAGCTTGGCCTCGGCAACCTGACGTTCTTCGTCGTCGATCAGCTCGCAACGGTTCGGACCGACCAAATCGGCAACCGCGTGGTCGTTGAACATGCGGAAACGCACCTGACCAACAGGGGCCGGAGGCTCCCAACTTCCAGCTTCAGCCTGACCGTAGCCTTCGCCCCAGCGGGTTTCTGAGTGCCCGTCCCACTCCCCCTTCGGAACGGGAGCAACGCGATGCGCGACACCGTACCCTTCATCAACGACAGTCTCATCACCATTGAAGCGCCACCATCCGTACAGGCCCAGGTGAATATGCATCCAATCCTGGGGCCACGCATCGGGCACTTCGGGCGAAACAAAACCGATAAACATGTGCTTGCCGTGGACACGCACGCACTGAATCAGCTTGCCGTCGAGTTGCTTAGCTGAAGCGCTGAAACGCCCCTGCGGGGATGAAGCAGACACAGTTCCCCCGACAAAGAGCTCATTGAGCGTCGAAGCAAGACGACGGATGGCATCACCTTCAGGCATGAATGACCTTTCATCTGGGATCAAACGATAACTAGGCGGTTGCGGCTGGTAGCAACCCGCTTCATGGTATTACGAAGAGGTAAAGCTCCAGACTTTTTCGCACGCTACCGTCGCAGGCTATCGCTTCTTGGTGAGCCTCACAGAAGATGCCACTGCTTGATAAAAAAACACCTGCGGCGCGAAGCTCACCGCTTCGCGCCGCAGGGTTGCCATCACAATCGCGATCAGCGCGGGAGCACCACGTTGACCAGGCTCGGCTTGCGCACGATCACCTTCAGAGGTTCACGGCCTTCAAGAGCCTTGACGATCGGCGCCTGAGCCAGAGCCTCGGAACGCAGATCCTCTTCACTGATCGACGGCGAGACCTCGAGGCGCGCACGAACCTTACCGTTCACCTGAACAATCGCGGTGACACTCTCTTCGACCAGTAGCGATTCGTCAGTGACAACCGGGAAGGGCTCGCGAGCCAGTGACTCACCGTGTCCCAGACGCATCCAGAGTTCTTCTGCGATGTGCGGGGCAACAGGGGAAATCATCAGAACCAGGGGTTCGATGGCTTCACGCGGAACCGACTTCAGGCCGGTCAGGTGGTTGTTGAGGACAATCAGCTTCGAGACCGCAGTGTTCACGCGCATGTTCTCGTATTCGACGGTGACATCGGCAATCGTACGAGCAACCAGACGCTTCGTCTCAAGATCTGCTTCTTCGTCGGTAACGGTCACTTCACCGGTTTCCTCGTCCAGCGTGTTACGCCAGAGTCGCTGCAAGAAACGCTGCGAGCCGACGACTGCACGGGTTTCCCACGGACGCGAGACATCCAGCGGCCCCATGGACATTTCGTACACGCGGAACACGTCGGCGCCATAGGCGTCATACATTTCGTCCGGGGTGACGATGTTCTTCAGCGACTTGCCCATCTTGCCGTATTCGCGGGTCACCGGCTGACCCTGATAGGTGAAACCTGTTGCCTCGTCGCCTTCGATTTCGTCGGCGGGCACATACTGTCCACGCTCGTCCTTGAAGGCGTAGGCCTGAACGTACCCCTGGTTGAACAGCGTGTGGTACGGCTCTGCGTCCGGCACGTGACCCAGGTCGAAGAGAACTTTCTGCCAGAAGCGCGAGTACAGCAGGTGAAGAACCGCGTGCTCAACGCCACCGACGTACAGGTCGGTGCCACCGGATTTTTTGCCTTCGCGCGGGCCCATCCAGTAGTCGAGGTTCTCAGCCGAAGCCAGCGCCTTGGAGTTCTTCGGATCGGTGTAGCGCATTTCGTACCAGCATGAACCTGCCCACTGTGGCATCGTGTTGGTTTCGCGACGGTAGTTCTTCGGGCCATCGCCGAGATCCATGGTGACGTTCACCCATTCTTCGCTTCGGCCAAGTGGCGCTTCCGGCGCGGTGTTCGCGTCGTCAGGGCCGAAAGTGCGCGGCGAGTAATCGGACACCTCGGGAAGCTCAACGGGAAGCTGATCTTCGGGCAGAGCATGTGGCAGGCCGTCCTCATCCCAGACGATCGGGAAAGGCTCACCCCAGTAGCGCTGGCGAGAGAACAGCCAGTCACGCAGGCGGTAGGTGACGGTTCCACGGCCGAGGCCCTTGGATTCCAGCCATTCGATCATCGCAGCCTTGGCTTCATCCTTTGCCAGGCCGTTCAGACTGATCTCGTCATTCGCCGAATCAACAGCAACGCCGTCGCCGGTGTACGCCGACTCGGTCAAATCGTGGCCGTACGGATCATCAGCTGCGCCGATAGTGCGAACAATGTCGAGCTCGTACTTGTTCGCGAATTCCCAGTCACGATCGTCATGCGCGGGAACAGCCATGATCGCGCCGGTGCCGTAGCCCCAGAGGACGTAGTCGGCGACGAACACGGGCACCTTGTGGCCGTTGACGGGGTCAATGCCGTACAGGCCGGTGAAGACGCCGGTCTTCGTGCGTTCTTCATCGGCGCGTTCGGTTTCCGACTTGCCTGCAGCCTGGGCGCGGTAGCGGGCAACCGCCTCGCGCGGGGAAGCTGCGCCATCCGTCCATGCGTCCTTCGTGCCTTCAGGCCACGAGGCCGGAACCGTGAGTGCAGCTTCGTCATCGTCGTTGCCGGCAACCGTGCCACCAAGAATCGGGTGTTCGGGCGCAACAACCATGAAGGTGGCGCCAAACAGAGTATCGGGGCGAGTCGTGTAGACCTCGAGGTTGTCGACGCTTGCGCCGACTTCGCTTGCAGCGGGAACGTCAAAGCGGACCGTCGCACCTTCGGAGCGACCGATCCAGTTGCGCTGCATCGTACGGACCTTGTCGGGCCAGTCGATCGTGTCAAGGTCGTCTGCCAGGCGCTTGCCGTAAGCGGTAATGCGCATCATCCACTGGCGCAGATTGCGCTTGAAAACCGGGTAGTTGCCTCGCTCGGAGCGACCTTCGGAGGTGACCTCTTCATTCGCGAGAACGGTACCCAGGCCCGGGCACCAGTTCACGGGAGCCTCGGACACATACACCAAACGGAAGTCGTTGACGACCTTCGCCTTTTCGACGGCGTCAAGGTCTGCCCAATTGCGGCCGTCCGGAACTGCAACCTGGCCGTTGGCAAGCTTTTCTTCGAGCTCAGCGATCGGACGCGCGGCACCGATGGAGCCATCGGGAGCGGTTGCTTCCGGGTCGAACCAGGAGTTGAAGATCTGCAGGAAGATCCACTGGGTCCAGTGCACGTACTCGGTGTCGGTCGTGGCCAGCGAACGGCGACGATCGTGGGACAAGCCAAGACGACGAAGCTGGCGACGCATATTCGCGATGTTTTCCTCGGTCGTAATGCGCGGGTGCTGACCGGTCTGCACGGCGTACTGTTCTGCCGGCAGGCCGAAGGCGTCGTAGCCCATTGTGTAGAGGACGTTTTCGCCCTGCATACGGCGGAAACGAGCAACCGTGTCGGTGGCGATGTAGCCCAGCGGGTGACCAACATGCAGACCCTTGCCTGACGGGTAGGGGAACATGTCAAGAAGGAAGAAGGGCTTCTTTTCCGCTAGAGGCCCTGCGAACTCACCCACCGGGTTGTCTGCGTTAAAGGTTCCTCGTTCGTCCCACCGATCCTGCCATGCGGTTTCAATCTGACCGGCAAGTTCAGCGGTATAGCGCTGTGCGGGTTCCATGTTGGAAGCCTGGCTCATCAGGGCCCTCCCCTTGATATTTCGACATTCTTCGCCGTATCAAGGGTAGACCATTCGCGCGAAAACTCGCCTCCTCATCTCTAGCCACGAAGGTCCTTCTGGGGTGAGAATGGCCTCATGGCTACAGTCTTTGAAAACATCATTTCCGGCGTCTGGGCAGGTCGCTTCGTGTGGACCGACGACGAATGCGTTGCATTCGCGACCATCGAGCCTACCTCTCCCGGCCATGTTCTAGTCGTACCACGTACCCCGTATGAGAAATGGACGGATGCGCCCAGTAACGTCGCCACGCACCTTATGAAAGTCGCGCGAATCATCGGAATCGCCCAGGAAAAAGCATTTGGAGTCCCCCGCGCCGGCTTGGTCATCGCAGGTTTCGAGGTCCCTCACACGCACCTTCACGTGATCCCGCTACGCACAGAAGCTGATGTCCTTCTGTCGAACGCACTGAAGGCAACGGATGAGGAACTGGACAAGGCAATGACAAAACTCCGCGACGCCCTCTTGTCGCAGGGGCACGGCTCTCACGTTCCTGAAAGCATGACTTCGCTGGGTTGATCTCCCAGCTCAAACAACGCTCGATCGTGTTTAGTCCTCGAGCGGCGACACCATCACGATCGACGCAACATCGCCAGCCAAGCGGACGCTTCGACCAGCACCCACGGTGGGAGCGGTCGCTTGGCGTATTTCAAGCGAAACCTGACCGGCCTGGTCAATATCGACGATACGGACCAACGCGTCTAGGCCGATGCCCTCACTATCGAGAATACGCAAGAATGCAGAGTCTTCGTCGGACAGGCGGGTGACGCGATACCACTTCCCCACCTCAGCGCCAGCAGTTTTCTTCGATGTCGCAATCAACGGGTAAATCACGCGTTCAACCACCGACCCATCCTCGCGCGGGATCAGGTCACCGTGCGGATCACGCTCAGGCTTGCCCAGCGCTTCATCGATATGCGCAAGAAGACGATCTGAGATCGCATGTTCCAGAATCTCAGCTTCCTCGTGGACCTCGTCCCACTCGAAGTTCAGGCGATCATGCAGGTAGGTTTCCAGCAGACGGTGACGACGCACCATTGAGATAGCAAGCGCGCGCCCCGCATCCGTGAAGTGGACTTTCCGATAGGGCTCATGCGTGACCAAACCATTCGCCACCAGACGCGATACATTCTCTGACGCGGTCGACGCAACGACTCCCATCGCGCTAGCCAGGTCATTCACGCTCATGCCGTGCTTTCCGGATTCTTCGCCACCCCACAAAGTCTTCAGATAGTCCTGCGCCATTCGCGACGACGACGCCCATATTGAATCCACCGGCTCTAAGGTCGAGGAGGTCGAATCAACTGATTTCGGCGTTTTTCCGGTCATATCGAACTCCCCGAGTGTGGTGTGGTGGTCTTCTCACCTGCTATTTTTGCATTGATCTGCCCGAAGCGGTAAAGTTTCATATCGGTCGCACGACCCCGCGTCATTAGCTCAATTGGCAGAGCAGCTGACTCTTAATCAGCGGGTTGAGGGTTCAAGTCCCCCATGACGCACAACTCTAAAACAGAATACTCTGTGGCAGAGTCCCGCGTCATTAGCTCAATTGGCAGAGCAGCTGACTCTTAATCAGCGGGTTGAGGGTTCAAGTCCCCCATGACGCACAAACGAAAACGGAGCAACCAATCGGTTGCTCCGTTTTGTCGTTGCCTGCCCTGTATGAGTGTTTCTGTCCCTGCGTCGAGAAGCGATGATGAGACACGGCGATCAAGGAAAGACGTATAGGGCGACAATTCCAGCACTAAAAACCGATTCATCGCCTCAGACGACAAGGCTAGCCACACGCACGTATCAGTCGTCCAGACCGAGGTCGCGACGCAGGCGCGCCACATGACCCGTTGCCTTCACGTTGTACTGAGCAAGCGCAACCGTTCCATCCTTGCCAACAACAACGGTCGAACGAATGATGCCCGTGAAGATACGGCCGTAGTTCTTCTTTTCACCCCACGCACCCCACGGTTCAAGGATTGCATGCTCAGGATCGGAGATCAGCGGGAAGTTAAGTCCCTGCTTCTGAGTGAACTTCTCCAAGGCGGGCATTGTGTCAGCGCTTACGCCCACAACCGTGTACCCAGCTGCCTTCATTGTGTTCAGGTTGTCACGGAAATCGCAGGCCTGCGTCGTGCACCCAGGGGTCGAGGCTTTCGGATAAAAGTAGACGATAACGCCCTTTTCACTGCCCGCAAGCAACTCGGTCAGTGAGATCAGTCCCTGCGTAGATTCAGCGGTAAATTCTGGAGCCTTCGCTCCAATTTCAAGTTGAGTCATGTTGAAAGCATATCGACGCCGATAGCGCTGTGCTCGCCGAATCCTGCACTACCCGCGCAATTAAAATGTCCAGAGTAAGAACACCGAGGGCGCGGCCTCGTGCGCCTTGCCTAGCCTGAATTCATCCCAACTGTATTGAGGAGACCCCGTGACCGAGGCATACCCCGTTCTCACACTCATCCCACCGATTCTTGCGATTGCTCTTGTCATCACGACCAAGAAGGTCATCATGTCGCTCGCAGCCGGCGTTATCTCCGCTGCATTCCTTATCGAAAACGGCGGGATCGTCACAACAGTCGTCAAAATCTGGGGTGCTTTCTCTCAGATTTTCTGGACCGAAGGCGCAATCAACGCCTATTACGTTCTGATTCTCTTGTTCCTTATCACGTTGGGCATCATCACCTCGCTTGTCCTGATGGCTGGTGGCACCGCAGCGTTTGCAGAATGGACGATGACGAAGATCAAAGGTCGGCGAGGCGCCCACATTCTCGCCGCCGCACTCGGTACCGCGATTTTCATTGATGACTATTTCAACGCGCTTGCCGTAGGCCAGGTGGCGCGCCCCGTTAGCGACCGCCACAAGGTGTCTCGCGCGAAGCTCGCCTACCTCATCGACTCATCGTCGGCACCGGTCGCTGTTCTTGCACCGTTTTCTTCGTGGGGCGCCTCGATCATCGGCATCATGGCACCGATCGTTGCAGCAACCTCAATTCAGGTGACCGACGCGGGCGCATTCCTGCGTAGCGCGGGCATGAACTATTACGCCATCGGCGCAGTCGTCCTGTTGTGGCTGACCGTCATCTTCGAAGTCGACTTCGGCCCGATGCGACGTGAAGAACGTCGCGCGGTCGAGCACGGTCACGTCTACGATCCGGGAGAGCAGATTCCCGGCCAGTTGACCGACAACCTACCACGTCACGAACCTGGCGCCATGCGCGCACTGATCGTCCCCTTCGTCATCCTGATCCTGGGTGTTCTTGCTGGCATTGCGTGGACCGGCCACTCTGCTTCTGAGTCGTGGAATGCCCTGGATATCTTGGCAAACACCGACGTCGCCGTATCGTTGAATGTCGGTGGTGTTCTTGGCCTGATCTCCGCGGCGTACTACTACTTCCACTACACGCACAAGGATCCTGCTTTCGAGCTGAAGACTGCCGGCAAGGGTGTCGTCGAGGGCGCTCGTTCAATGCTTCCGGCTATCGAGATCCTGCTGTTCGCATGGATGCTGGGCTCGCTCATTTCTGAGCTCGGTACCGGCGCCTACCTTGGCGCGCTGGTTGAATCCTCAAGCCTGCCTGCCCAGTGGCTGGTGCCACTGATGTTTGTCATCGCAGGCGCTATGGCGTTCGCGACGGGCACATCGTGGGGTTCCTTCGGAATCCTGCTCCCGATTGCCGGCGAAGTCATGGCAGCTGTTCCCAACGGTTCCGACCTGCTGATTCCCGCGTTCGGCGCTGTTCTTGCTGGAGCCGTCTGGGGCGACCACTGCTCCCCGATCTCCGATACGACGATTCTGTCGTCGACCGGCGCTGGCTGTAACCACATCACGCATGTCAACACTCAGCTTCCCTATGCGCTTGCCGGTGCGGGAGCTGCGTTGCTTGGCTACATCACGTTCTCCATCACCGGTTCAGGCCTCATCGGCCTGGGGATTGTGCTCGCAGTGCTCATTGGGCTGACCGTGTTCGTGCGTACTCGCCTGCCACTCATCGCCTGATCCCTACGATTCACGGTTTTGCCTCCGAGACTTTCCTCTTGGAGACAAAACTGTATTCGGCCTATTCGACGAAAGAAAGGACACCAGCATTCAACTGGTGTCCTTCCGTTGTGCGCGAGATGGGACTCGAACCCACACGTCAAAGACACTGGAACCTAAATCCAGCGCGTCTGCCAATTCCGCCACTCGCGCGCGAACCTGTTTCCGAAGGCGACGAGGTTCCGCATGGAACCTATGCCCACAAACAGTGCTCGTTTAGTGTACAAGGTCAGTGACAATCCCGGCGAACTGAGCTTATCCGTGGACCTCGTAAGAAAACATCAGGCTACGAACGACGAGGCTCGGCTTGCCCGCATGATCGTTGCTTCCCCCAAGACACGGGTGTCACGGTACATGACCAACGACTGGCCGGCAGCAACGCCACGGATCGATTCGGAAAGGGACACGACCAACCGGCGTTCTGCTCCTTCACGCGCCTCGTCTTCGGAGTCGTGCTCGACTAGGGAAACGGGGACGGGCGTACCGTGGGCGCGAACCTGAACGAACAGGTCATCCGTTGAGGCCCCCAGATCATCGGGAGCTAACCAGACGACGTCCTCGCATTCAATTCGATCCACGCTGAGCAGAGTCGATGCTCCAACGACGACCTGGTTCGATTCCGGACGAGTTTCCAGAACATAGCGAGGCTTGCCATCTTCGGCGGGACGATCAATATGCAGACCTCGTCGCTGACCAACCGTGAAGTTCCAGTAGCCCTGGTGGGTGCCAAGGACCTCGCCGTCGGGGCTCACGATCTCACCTTCATCGCTACCCAATCGAGTGCGCAAGAAGCCCTGCGTATCTCCGTCGGGAATGAAGCAAATGTCGTAGGAATCCGGCTTGTTGGACACACCCAGGCCAAGACGCTGCGCTTCGGAACGCACCCACGCCTTGGTGGGGGCATCACCAAGGGGCAGTAGAACGCGTGACAGTTCATCACGCCCCATGATTGCCAGAACATACGACTGGTCTTTCAGAGAATCTGCGCCACGGTGCAATTCCGGGCCGGATGGACCATCAACGATTGCAGCGTAGTGGCCGGTGCAGACAGCATCGAAACCCAGTGCCTTCGCGCGCGTTGCAAGTTCACGGAATTTCACGAACTCGTTGCAACGCACACACGGGTTCGGCGTATGCCCCAGCTTGTACTGTTCAACGAAGTCTTCGATGACGGTTTCTTCAAATTCTTGGGCGAGGTCCCACACGTAGAACGGGATCCCCATGATTTCGGCTGCTCGCGCAGCATCGCCAGCGTCTTCAACGGAGCAACACCCTCGCGAGCCGATACGGCATTCCTGCGGTTGACTCGACAAAGCCATGTGGACGCCGACAACATCATGGCCGGCCTCGACTACTTTCGCTGCAGCGACAGCCGAATCCACGCCTCCGGAAAGTGCGGCAAGAACACGCATTCAATTGTCCTTTCAGTGGGTTCGACCGTGCATGCGGTCTCGATCGTGAGAGTCTAACGCCTGCCCTGCAAGGACGGCGCGTTCAAGAGCATCCACGAATGCATCAATATCCGCTTCGGTCGTGTCATGTCCGGTGGAAATGCGCAGGACTCCCAGCGCTTCAGCTTCGGTGGCTCCCAGGGCCAGGACGACGTCGGACGGACGCGTCACCCCCGCGTGGCATGCAGAACCAGCAGAGACGTGGACATCTGCCATGTCCATCGCCATCAGTACCGCTTCAGGGTGCGACGTCGGAATCGACAGATGAATGATCGAGGCCAACGCGTCATCCGGAGAGACAGTGAGTCGCGCATAGTCCGGCAGAGCGCGGGCCAAACGATCACGCAGAAGCGCCGCGCGGACCTGCCACTCTTGGCGCTGAGCAACCGTTTCTTCAAGCGCTAGCGCGAACGCGCACGCGCCGGCAACGTCGGGGGTTCCTGAACGAATGCCACGCTCGTGTCCTCCACCGGGACGATCGGTTGGGATCTTCAGTCCACGGCGAGCAACCAGCACGCCAGTCCCTGCCGGCGCACCAATCTTGTGGCCACCCACGGTCATCAAGTCAACGCCGAGTTCCGCATAGGACACGTCCATCAGAGACATTGCCTGCGCGGCATCGGTGTGGGTCAGTGGACGCTGAGCGATCGGCATGGAGCGACCATCAAGTGCCTCGACCATCTGCGATACCGGCTGAATTGTCCCGATTTCTGAGCTGACCAGGGTGAGCGAAGCAAGAGAACACTGGTCTTTCACCTGCGCCAACGCGTCAGTATTGATGACGCACACGCCGTTGGACGCCACAGGGAAAAGCTCAACAGCAAACCCGCGCGATTCTAAATACTCGCGCTGATTTCCTACAGCATCGTGCTCCACCGGGGACAGAAGAACCGTGTTCCGATCAGCGTTCAATGCCCGCCCAGCGAGCGCTCCCCCGTGTACGCCGATGGCATCTGATTCGGTGGCACCCGACGTAAAGATCACTTCGGGCTTCTCGCAGCCCAAGGCAATAGCGACACGTTCGCGGGCGTCCTCCAACATCCTCTTTGCTCGTCTACCGCCACCGTGCAACGAGGCCGGGTTCCCGGGATGGGCGCTGAGCTCACGCTGAGCCTCGACCCATGCCTCCAACGCTGAAGGACGGATCGGGGTTGTTGCAGCGTGATCCAGGTAGTGCGTCACTCGGCGTCGCGCGCCTTCTTGATTTCTTCCAGTGCAGCAGGAATAACCTCGAACATGTCGCCAACAACGCCGAAATCTGCGATCTCAAAGATCGGAGCATCAGGGTCATCGCAGACAGCGACGATGTGGGCGCTGGACTGCATACCAACCGTGTGATGGATAGCTCCGGAAACACCTAGACCAATGTAGAGGTTCGGCGACACTGACAGACCGGTCTGGCCGATCTGCATGGTACGAGGTGCCCAGCCTTCATCGCAGACAACGCGAGTAGCGCCGACTGCCGCGCCGAGTTCATCTGCCAATTCATTGACGATGTTCATATCGCCGTTTGTTCCGCGACCGGCGACAACAACGGTGGAAGCTTCGGTCAGCGAAACGCCCGTTGACTCCAGTACAGACGAGCAGACGACCGTCACCGCACGGGCCTCATCGCTGAGCTCAACGTCGATGGATTCGGCGACCGGAGTGACCGGCGCGAACTCGAGGACATCAAAGGATCCGGGTCGAAGCGCCACAACCGGAAGCGAACCTGAGACCTTCAGGCGATTCGACCACGAGCCCGCGAGCGCGGTGGTCGTGACAACCAGGGAGTCGTCGTCGACCTCAACGCCGATGGCGTCGCAGACAACTCCGGAGTTGGTCAGGGTGGCGATACGAGACGCGACTTCACGGCCTCGGTAGGTCGAGACAACGAAGAGGGCTCCGAAATCCTGTGTCGTGACTGCGGATGCGACGGCGTCTGCGACGACTGCGCTGACGCGTGCGCCGGAGTGGTCGATACCGGGGACGAGAACTTTTTCCACGCCGAGGGTGCCCAGCGTGGTCATATCCGGGTTCGTGGTCAGGGAAAGTGCGACAACTCCAGCGTCACTCAACGTGGACGCGAGAGAAATGATCTGCGCCGATGCTGGGGTCAGGTGCCAGCCGTCGGTGTCACTGCCCTGGTGGTCAGCAAGGACGAGTATTGGTTGAGAAAGAGTTGCCATGTCACTTCACCACTTCGAGGAGGTACTGGGCCAGTCGGAGGCCTGCATCACCGGAGTCAGGGATGATCGTTCCGGCGTTGTCGCGGGTGATCTCGTTGGATTCGAGGACCTCGGTAACCTGGCCACGCTGGGCGATAGCCGAGCCTGCAACGCTTTCTTCGATGTCGGCCAGTTCCCAGGTGTCCATTGGCTTCTTGCGCGCGGCCTTCATGGCCGCGAATGCCGGATAGCGGGGTTCGTTGATCTGGTCGGTGACCGAGACAACTGCCGGCATGGGTGCGGAAAGGACGTCCTCGTACCCGTCGGCGTTACGCTTGATTTCAATGCTCGAGGCGCCGGTATCGACGGAGATTTCGTGGGCCAGACCGAGCAACGGGAAGTGTAAGCGGGTCGCAAGCGCCGCGGGAAGCATTGAGGTCATCGAGTCGAGCGATGCCATACCCGTAATAACAAGGTCAATGGGTTTTTCGTCGGCGAGCGTCTGAATGGCTCCAGCCAATGCGAGCGCGGTCAGACCGGCATCAGCTCCAGCCAGTGCCTCGTCGCTGATAAGAACACCGCGGTCGGCCCCCATCTGGAGGGCGCGCATCAGGGCGTCTTCAGCGTCCTCGGGCCCCATGGTCAGGGCGATGACTTCACCGCCGTTATCTTCGACCAGTTGAACGGCTGCTTCAATGGCGTTTTCATCCAGTTCGTTGAGGATGTCATCTTCGCCACGAACAATGCGACCATCTTCGAATCGGCGTTCCGACTGCATGTCTGGAACGTGTTTCACGCATACGACAATTCTCATAGCTTCTAGCGTGCCACAAAGGGCGAGTAAGCCCGAAGAGCAAGGGGTGTGAGATGGGTTTTCCCACACGCTTTGACTACGTTGCGTCAGAAACCTTGCCGGCTTGCAATAATAGTGCGGGTGGTCGCGCACACTTTTTGAGTATGTGCGCGATACGTTGACAAGAAGACGCAGTTCCCATCAACAGTTTCTTGAACCGTTAGCGTTCAAGCACGTTCTGGCTAGAGAGAGGACATCATGGGCCACGACCATTCGCACGATCACTCGGTGGCGCTCGTGAATGTTACTCAGCCGAACCCTGTTTCTCCTCGCTTCGGTGTCCACGTTGCAAACGGTGGTCTTGACGTTTCCGTCGTGGCACGCCTGGCGACGCACGTTGATTTCTGTGTTCTGGACTTAGACGACTCTGAAACGCGGTATGCGCTGATTCCTAGCAACGAGGGCATTTGGCACGGTCATATCAATGGCTTGGGTGTGGGCACGCGTTATGGTTTCCGCGCTGATGGCCCGTGGGATCCCGATCGTGGCTTCTTCTATAATCCGGCGAAGTTCCTGTTGGATCCCTACGGACGAGGTCTCGAGGGAAGCGTTGACATGAGTGCCGCAGTCTACGGGCATATCGTTGACGAGAACCTATATCCAACTTCTTATCCGTTTGCGCGTTCTCCTCTTGATTCGCGTGGGCATGTCCCCTGCTCCGTTGTCGTTGATTCCCGCTTCCCCGTGGCACCAAAGCCACGCGTCCCGTGGGAAAAGACGATTGTGTACGAGGTCCATGTCAAGGGCTTTACGAAGAACATGCCGGGTATTCCTGGCGAATTACAGGGAACATACGCGGGCTTGGCACATCCTGCGTCAGTGGATTACCTGAAGAACCTGGGAATCACTTCCATTGAACTTCTCCCCGTTCACGCGAAGTGTGAGGAACCGTTCCTATCGGAACGTGGTCTGACTAATTACTGGGGTTATTCGACCCTGAACTTCTTCACTCCCGAGCCTTCTTATGCCACTCATTCAGCGCAAGACCGTGGCGCCCAAGCGGTCGTCGACGAGTTCCGCGGAATGGTGTCGATCCTGCACGAGGCAGGGATCGAAGTCATCCTTGACGTCGTCTACAACCACACGTGTGAAGGTGGCAACGCCGGCCCGTCACTCTCGTGGCGTGGACTCGATTCTGACCTGTATTACCGCCACACGAACACGGTTCCCGTCGCCTGTATTGACGACACGGGCACCGGAAATACCGTGAACGTCGACAATCCCAAGACAATGTCGATGATCCTCGATTCCCTGCGCTACTGGGCAGACACAATGGGCGTCGACGGTTTCCGCTTCGACTTGGCCGCAACCCTTGGACGCTTCGCCACGGGATTCGACCCGAAGCACCCGTTGCTGATGGCAATGGCAACCGACCGAACACTGTCAACGGCAAAGCTCATTGCTGAACCCTGGGATATCGGCCCCGGAGGCTGGCAGACCGGCAATTTCCCACTCCCCTTCTCAGAGTGGAATGACCACTACCGCGGGGCACTGCGCGGCTTCTGGCTCTCCGACGTTCGTTCCCTAGTCGAAGGTCACGGCGCGTCTGGCCCGAATAACCTAGCGACCCGTTTGGCCGGTTCCTGCCCCGTTTTCGATCATGGCACCGGAATCGGACGCGGGCCTCGTGCTTCAATTAACTTCATCACCGCGCACGACGGCTTCACCCTCGCTGACCTAACGGCGTTCGATACCAAGCATAATTGGGCGAACTTGGAAGGCAACCGCGACGGATCGAACGACAATCGTTCATGGAACCACGGAATTGAAGGCTGGGTCGCATCAATCGCGAACATGACCGACGATGAAGGTGACCCGGTTGAGGCAAAAGAAGCAATCGAAACGACCTCTCGTCGTCGCTACCAGACCCAGCGCAACATGCTGACCTCCCTGCTCATTTCTGCGGGCACCCCAATGATTCTCGGCGGCGATGAATTTAGTCGCACTCAGCAGGGCAATAACAATGCGTACTGTCAGGATTCCCCGATCTCGTGGTTCGACTGGAATCTGACACCCGAGCAACTGGCACACAAGGACTTCGTTCGTTGGTTGATCGGCCTGCGTCACGCTCACCCCGTATTGCGCCCCGATATCTACGAATCAGGTGCACCCGTACCCGGCGATTCAATCCCGGATGTGGCGTGGCTGGATAAGACCGGTGCTCCCATGCCGACAGAAGGCTGGGCTCTTTCCGACAATCGCGTGTTCCAAATGTTGCGTTCGGGCGTACGTTGGAACGACCGCGACGCTCTGGTCATTGTGAACGGCACTTTGGACGAGCAGGATGTGAGCCTTCCGACCGGCCACGGCGTCGATTGGCTCGTATGTGTGAATACGGCGTGGATTCGCCTTGACGAGGGTGTTCAACCGGGGACCGATCCTCTCGCATTGAGCCTGAGCCTGGGACAGGTCGCCAATGAATCCATCGTGACTCTTCGACCGAACTCGATGCAGGTCTTGCTTTCCGATATTGCGGTACCGCCCAAACGCTAACTGCGGGCGGACGCGAAATAGCGTTAGGCGCGTCTTTCGATAGAATCACACCCATGACTTCCAGTGAAGACGCACTTGCACACTCGACATCCGACGCATCGCTTGCTCGTTCGAAGGCTCGTTCAGCCGAAATCGACCGGGCCATCGATGAAGATCCCACTCGCTTCCGTATCCTGACCGGTGACCGACCGACCGGGCATCTGCACCTCGGTCATTACTTCGGTACGCTCCGTAACCGTGTTCTGTTGCAGAACCGTGGCGTTGAAACGTGGGTTCTGGTTGCCGACTATCAGGTGATCACGGACCGTGACGGCGTTGGTCCAATTCGTGAACGCGTCCTTGGTCTGATTGCCGACTACATTGCTGCCGGTATTGATCCGGAGCGTTCGACGATCTTCAACCATTCTGCCGTTCCGGCGCTCAACCAGCTGATGCTCCCCTTCCTGTCTCTGGTCACCGAGTCTGAGTTGCACCGAAACCCTACAGTGAAGGCAGAACTCGAAGCCACCGACGGTCGCGCTATGACTGGCCTGATGCTGACTTACCCAGTTCACCAGGCTGCTGACATTCTGTTCTGCAAGGCGAATCTTGTTCCCGTTGGTCAGGATCAGTTGCCACACTTGGAGCAGGCTCGCCTGATCGCCCAGCGTTTCGATAAGCGCTATGGTCGCGCCAATCCTGAGGTTCCCGTCTTCCGTCGTCCCGAGGCCCTTTTGTCCGAGGTCCCGCTGTTGCTCGGCACCGACGGCGCGAAGATGTCCAAGTCGCGTGGCAACACGATCGAACTTGGCATGACCGCTGACGAAACGGCGAAGATCGTAAAGAAGGCGAAGACTGACGCTGAGCGCACGATCACCTACGATCCCGCGAATCGTCCTGAGGTCGCGAACCTTTTGATGCTGGGCTGCCTAGCGTCCGGTCAGGCTCCCGAGGCAATTGCCGAGCAGATCGGCGATAAGGGTGCCGGCACGCTCAAGATGTTCGTCACCGAGGCCCTCAATGAGATGCTTGCTCCACTGCGCGAAAAGCGTAGCGAACTGATCAACAACGAGGACTACTTACTCCAAGTGTTACGACTTGGTAACGAAAAGGCGAATGAGCAGGCGAACGAGACCCTCCACGAGGTACGTACCGCCATGAAGATGAACTACTGAGCCACCATTTTCGCTGGTCAGACCGGCTAGCTATGGGTGCCCTCAGAGCATTGAGGGCACCCATTTTTAGGTAGTACAAAGGTCCTAGAGGCGCGCTTTTCCTTGCTAGCGGAGCAGTCTTTTTCTCCCTAGCTTGAGAGAATGACAACTCTTATTCCGTTCACTTTTTCCGACTCTGTCAAGTGCTCACCCGTCATTTCAGTTGCGCCTGTAGCCCAGAAGAAAGAGTCTCTTGCTGCTCGCCTCAACTGGTTGCGTGCAGGCGTTCTTGGCGCCAATGACGGAATCGTGTCGATTTCGGGCCTTCTTGTTGGCGTCGCAGCTGTGAACCCGGCAAACACGAAGGCCATCGCTATTGCGGGTGTAGCCGGGATCGTTTCTGCAGCCCTATCAATGTCCGTCGGCGAATACGTCTCCGTTTCCACCCAACGTGACACGGAACGAAAGATTGTCGCCGACCAGAAGACTGCCCTGGTGGCTGATCCAGCTGGTCAAGAAAAGCGCCTTGCGTCCTTGTGGGAAGAACGAGGCCTGCCGAAAGACACCGCGACCTTGGTAGCACGGACGTTAAGCGAAAGTGACGCACTGGATGCTCACCTGTCGCTTGAGCACAACATTGACCATGACGATCTGACGAACCCGTGGGTGGCAGCGGGATCTTCCTTCCTTGCCTTCCTCTTTGGATCGCTCCTCCCTCTGCTCACGATGCTGTTGTTCCCACCCAGCATGCGTATCCCCGCAACATTCGCCGCCGTCCTTGTTGCGCTCGGTTTGACTGGGTGGATCTCAGCGATTCTTGGTCGTGCACCTCGCCTTCCCGCAATTGCACGTCTGCTCGTTGGCGGTAGCGTCGCAATGACACTGACCTTCGCTGTCGGCCACATATTCGGCGTCGCAGTCTGAAAAACGCGGCCGGCCTCGTCAATTCGGCGACGAGGCCGGTTTGGTTTATCTGAAACTGACCGCATACGCAAACACGAACCAGCAGCCCCGCGCTGACCACGCGAGCGCCCCAACTGACGTAGGCTGGTGACGTGAGCGACATTCTTCTTCCTCGAATCCCAGTCACTGAAGTTTTCCCTGTCGTTGAAGACGGCACGTTGGCCGCAAAGGCAACAGAAAACGAGCCTCTTCCCATTCGCGCGACGGTTTTCCGCGAAGGACACGACGCATTTGCGGCCGAAGCGGTCTTGATCGACCCCGATGGTGTCGAGCACATGCGCGCTCCAATGGCGGACATCGCACCCGGCCTTGACCGATACGAAGCGTGGGTCAAACCCGATCGCCCCGGCACGTGGTCTTTCCGCGTCGATTCATGGTCGGACCCCTATGCCACGTGGCGTCACGACGCAACCATCAAAGTTGACGCAGGTGTCGACGTCGAATTGATGCTGGAAGAAGGCGCACTCCTGATGGAACGCGCCATCGACGGAAAAGCCCTGAACAACCCCCTGCAGCAGCCCCTCGATGCCAAGGACGCCGAGGTTCTGCGTGACGCCGCAGCCCACCTGCGCGATACGTCACGTTCGGTTCAGCAACGCCTGTCCGCGGGCGTGTCGTCACACGTGCGCGCCGTGTTCCGCGCCCACCCCGTACGTGACCTTCTTGGGTCTTCACGCGAATATCCTCTGGCCGTTGCTCGTGAGCGCGCCCTGACCGGTGCTTGGTATGAGATCTTCCCGCGTTCAGCCGGCGCGTTCCAGCGTGAAGATGGATCGTGGGTGTCGGGAACTCTGAAGCAGGCTTCCTACGAGCTCGACCGCATTGCTGAAATGGGCTTCGATGTCGTCTATCTGACACCTATTCACCCGATCGGCACGACAAATCGTAAGGGTAAGAACAATACACTGGTCGCCTACGAGGGCGATCCGGGTTCCCCCTACGGCATTGGTTCCCCCGATGGTGGACACGATGCGATTCACCCCGAGCTGGGCGATTTCAATGATTTCGACGATTTCGTTGAGCGCGCGTTAGAGCTTGGACTTGAAGTCGCCCTCGACTTCGCGTTGCAGTGCTCCCCCGATCACCCGTGGGTCACCGAACACCCCGAATGGTTCACAACCCGCGCCGACGGTTCGATTGCATTCGCGGAGAATCCGCCGAAGAAGTACCAAGACATCTATCCGCTGAACTTCGACAACGACTATGACGGCATCTACGAGGCCATTCGTGATGTCCTCGAAGTGTGGATTGAGCACGGCGTGACGATCTTCCGCGTTGATAACCCGCACACGAAGCCGGTGCGTTTCTGGCAGGAAATCATCGCTGACGTTCACGATACGCACCCGGAGATTGTTTTCCTCGCTGAGGCATTTACTCGCCCCGCGATGATGCGCACTTTGGGCGCAGTCGGATTCGATCAGTCCTACACGTACTTTGCCTGGCGTACTGAAAAGCAGGAGATCGAAGAGTATCTGACCGAGGTTTCGACGCAAACCGCTCACCTGATGCGTCCGAGCTTTTGGCCGACCACTCACGATATTTTGACCCCGCAGATGACGACGGGCGGTACCGCGATCTTTGCGATTCGTGCAATGCTCGCCGCTCTTGGCGCTCCGAACTGGGGGATTTACTCGGGCTACGAGTTCGTTGAGAATGTTCAGCGTCCTGGCTTTGAAGAGCAGAACGATAACGAGAAGTATGAGTTCCGCCCGCGTAACTGGGAAGATGCTGAGCCTCTTGGCATTACGCGCTTGTTCACCCTGTTGAATGCTGCTCGCGCGAAGCACCCTGCCCTGCGTCAGCTTCACCAGCTTCGGATTCACCCGACCTCTCACCCAGAGATCATGTGTTTCTCCAAGCAGGTTTCCGGAGTATTCACCGAGTCCGGAAACACGGACACAGTGATCTGCATCGTGTCGCTCAATCCTCATGAAGGTGTGTCAGGCACCGTGCACATTGATCTGAACGACCTGGGAATTCAAACCGCCGGTGGTCATTTCCGCGTTGTCGACGAGCTTGATGGCACCACCTACACCTGGGGATCCGAAGGCTGGGTTGATCTTTCCCCCGTTACTCGTCTTGGTCATGTGTTCTCTGTTGAGCCCACAACTGACCTCGAACCTTGGACCAACCGACACTGACATCGAGAAAGGACGGCTCTCACGGTGTCTTATGGCGAATTTTAGTGTCGCCCATCTCACAAAGATGCCGATGACGTGCGAGAATGTGGACATGACTAATGACTTGACCCCCATCCCCGTGGATCTAGCGACGCTCGATGCCGTTGGCAACGGCGCTCACTACAATCCTCACTCTGTCCTCGGCGCACATATTGGTGATTCATCAGTCACCATCCGCTCCGTTCATCACCTTGCTGATGCAGTCGACATTGTCACCGCAACCGCAGCGTACCCCGCGACCCACGAACACGCCGGCGTGTGGGTTGGCGTCCTTCCCGGTGAAGAAGTCCCTGACTATCGCGTTCGCGTCACCTACGGTGATCAGATCACGACTCTCGACGACCCCTACCACTACCTGCCAACGCTCGGCGAGATGGACACCTACCTCATCTCCGAAGGCCGTCATGAGCAGCTCTGGAAGGTTCTTGGCGCGCACGTTAAGCACTACAGCGGCGACATGGGCGACGTCGACGGTGTTGCCTTCGCCGTGTGGGCACCGAACGCACGCGCTGTCCGCGTTGTCGGCGACTTCAACTTCTGGGACGGCACTGCAACCGCGATGCGTTCCCTTGGCTCGTCCGGCGTCTGGGAAATCTTCGTCCCCGGCGTCAAGGTAGGCGCACGCTACAAGTTCGAAATCCAAGGTCCCGGTGGCAACTGGTTCCAGAAGGCTGACCCTCTGGCACGCGCTACCGAAATACCGCCGGCAACAGCCTCCGTCGTCACCGACTACTACCACGAGTGGACCGACGAAAAGTGGATGACTGACCGCGCCGAGCGCAACGTCCATGAAGGCCCGATGTCGATTTACGAGGTCCATGCTGGATCGTGGAAACAGGGTCTGGGCTACCGCGGACTGGCTGACGAGCTTGTCCCCTACGTCAAGGAAATGGGCTTCACGCACGTTGAGTTCATGCCTCTGGCGGAGCACCCCTTCGGCGGGTCGTGGGGCTACCAGGTGACCTCGTACTACGCACCCACCTCGCGTTTCGGCACACCCGACGATTTCCGCTACCTTGTCGACGAATTCCACAAGGCCGGAATTGGCGTCATTCTCGACTGGGTTCCCGCCCACTTCCCAAAGGACGACTGGGCGCTTGCTCGTTTCGACGGCACTCCCCTGTATGAGGATCCGGATCCGTTGCGTGGCGAGCATCCTGACTGGGGAACCTACGTCTTCAACTTCGGTCGTCGCGAGGTCCGCAACTTCCTGGTTGCGAACGCCCTATACTGGCTCGAAGACTTCCACATTGACGGTCTGCGCGTCGACGCTGTCGCCTCGATGCTCTACCTCGACTACTCGCGTAAGGACGGCCAGTGGCGTCCAAACCAGTACGGTGGCCGCGAGAACCTTGAAGCGATTGAATTCCTGCAGGAAGCCAACGCGACTGCCTACCGCACGCATCCTGGCATTGTCATGATCGCAGAAGAATCAACCGCATGGCCGGGCGTGACCGCACCGACCAGTGGTGGTGGCCTGGGCTTTGGCATGAAGTGGAACATGGGCTGGATGAACGACACCCTCCACTACATGGCAGAAGACCCGGTGAACAGGCGCTGGCACCACGGCGAACTCACATTCTCGCTGGTCTACGCATTCTCTGAGAACTACGTGCTACCGATCTCCCACGATGAAGTTGTTCACGGCAAGGGCACCGTCGTCGAGAAGATGCCCGGTGACGACTGGCAGCGTTTCGCTGGCACCAAGGCGCTGTACGCCTACCAGTGGTCGCACCCCGGCAAGCAACTCCTGTTCATGGGTCAAGAGATCGCCCAGCGCCAGGAATGGAACGAGTCCTACTCGCTCGACTGGTGGATCACCGACTTCGAAGGCCACGCTGGCGTTCAAGCGCTGGTCTCCCGACTCAACCACCTGTACGCCCAAAATCCTGCTTTCTGGGATGACGACTACACGGGCTTCGAGTGGATCGATGCATCCGACGGGGATCACAACCTCATCACCTACCTGCGTAAGGGCAAGCGCGAAGGCACCGAACAGCCGGTCGTCGTCTGCGCAGCAAACTTCGCTGGTAACCCGCATGAGGGCTACCGAGTGGGACTGCCCTTCGGCGGTGAATGGACTGAAATCCTCAACACCGACTCCGAAGAATTCGCAGGCTCCGGCGTGACCAACCCAGGTGTGATCATCGCAGAACCGATCCCGTGGAACGGCCGCCCGTTCTCAGTCGAGCTGCGTATTCCGCCGCTCGGTGGACTCTGGCTGGCACCCCTCAAGCCTGACACAAAGCACTGACATCTTCAGGGCGGACTCATTCATCGAACGAATGTCGATAGAATGAGTCCGCGTTTTGTGTTGCCCCCGCAAGGGCAGACACACATGCACCGCGCACCATCAACCGATGCTCCCATCCGTCAAAGGAGACTACACAGTGAACACCTCGACCTCGCACCTGTCGTGGCCCGCAGATGAGGACCTCCTTGCCGGGCTCCACGCATGGATGCAGGACCGCCGTTGGTTTCCACTGAAAGGTGACGCAGCACCGACACTTGATGAACTCAGCATCCACGCCGATGTTGCATTGGGCGACACGATTCGTGATCTGTTGATCAGCGCGAAACACCCCGACGCTCTCGACGAGGCCCCCGTTCTGATCCACGTCCCCTTGGCCCTAGCACCCGCTTCAGACCTTGATTCCTTTGCTGTCGCCGGCGAAATCCCCGGATCGCATGGTTTCGTCATGGAAAGTACCCCCGAGGTCGCATTCATTGACGGTCCGCACCATCCCGATTTCTGGCGGGCGTGGGCGAGGCTTGCCCACACCCAGGGGTCGTTCCTTGACGATGAGGGCATCGTTGCGATCGAAAGACGCGCCAATAGCGGACGAGTCATGACCGGTGAGCAGTCGAATACGAACGTCGTCATGCGTAGCGGTGAAGGTGATCCTTATGCTGATGACATCGTCATCAAGCTTTTCCGCGTCCTCGCCGCAGGTCGCAACCCCGATGTCGAGGTGTCTGTTGCATTGGCAAAGGACGGGTGGGATCGCGTCCGCACACCCGTCGCATGGTCCACACTCACTTGGAACGACGCTCTAACGGGCGAAACCATCCTGACCGACTCCGCGGTAGCCTGTACCTTCATTCCAGCCGCTGACGACGGTTTTGAACTCTTCTGCGACTATGCCACCCGTGACAACCCAGCGAATGGAACAGTTCGTAGCTCCGCAAGAGCACTAGCATTCACTCTCGGTCAAACGACCGCCCAGATGCACTCCCATATGGCCGCCTCCCTGGGTACATCCGCCCCTGTTCCCCCATCAGAGCTTGCCCACTCCCTGCGATCGCGCGCCTCGTGGGCGCTGGCAGAAGTCGCCTTCCTTGCAGAACGCATCCAGAATTTCGAAGAGAAAGTCGACCGCGTCTACGCGCGCCTCGAGGCTCTCGATCGCCTCGATGAAGCAACACGCATCCACGGCGACTACCACCTGGGGCAGGTCCTCCACGAAAAGGATCTTCCCACAGGCGTAGAACCACGCTGGTTTGTTCTCGACTTCGAAGGCGAGCCCCTGCGTCCGCTTGCCGAACGCTCAATGCCTGACCAACCCATGCGTGATGTTGCCGGCATGCTCCGTTCCTTCGACTACGCGGCAGCCGTCGGAAAAGCCACCGACGAAACATGGCGAACCGACATGCGCACCGCTTTCATCGATGGATACCGCGATTCATTCGCTGACATGAACGAGGCAGACAAAGAACGTAAGCGTGCACTGATCGTAGCCCTCGAACTCGACAAGGCTCTCTACGAAGCCGTGTACGAAGCACGAAACCGCCCCGACTGGATTGACATTCCAGTACGAGCCATCGAAGCTCTCATCACTGAAGACTAAAAGCGCCATC
>NZ_JBHNPV010000064.1:0-116125 GCF_059082735.1 Actinotignum sp. usb-actsch-rep-73
GGTCAGTGGTCTTCTGCTGCCGTGAGGCGATCATAGGAACGCTGGATTTCAGCTTCGGCGTCTTCACGACCTACCCAGTGAGCGCCTTCAACGCTCTTGCCGGGCTCAAGATCCTTGTAGACCTCGAAGAAGTGCTGGATTTCAAGGCGGTGGAACTCCGACACATCATCGATGTCGGTACGCCATGAGGCGCGCTGGTCAGATGCGGGGACACACAGAACCTTGTCGTCACCGCCCTTTTCGTCGCGCATACGGAACATACCCAGAGCACGGCAACGAATCACACAACCGGGGAACGTGGGTTCTTCAAGCAGAACCAGCGCATCAAGCGGGTCGCCGTCTTCGCCGAGGGTGTCATCGATAAAACCGTAATCATCCGGATAACGCGTCGACGTGAAGAGCATGCGATCCAGACGGATACGCCCGGTCTCATGATCGATCTCGTACTTGTTTCTATTCCCCTTGGGAATTTCGATGGTCACGTCGAATTCCATCATGGTGAGCTCCTTCATCATCGAGACGGCCCTATGGGTGTCGGACCGCCTGCCTGCTACCCGAAACGCTACTGTTGAAACCAGTGTATTTAACCTCGAGGAGATCCATGCGTCACAGGACTGTTGGTGTGATTGTATGCGCTGTAGGCCTAGTTGCGGGTCTTGCTGCGTGCAACAGTGCCGATATTGGTGATAGTGCCTCGTCGGCCGCGCAAACGTCGTCAGATGTGCAAGCGACTCCGATTCCTGGATTTCCCGCTGAACAACCCCAATCCCTCTCGCCGGCAACACTCTCGCAAGGCGCTGAAGTATCTCCTGACGCTGTCGCAGCCGCCTGGGCATCTGTCACCCGAGCAGGCAGTGAAGGCCAGTACACGACATGGGGAAGCGTCCTTGACGCGCAAACGGGCACAGTTCTGCTGGATGCTGGAGCAAACCAAGGGCACACTCCCGCATCAATCACAAAAGTTCTGACAGCATTTACCGCACTCAATACCCTTGATCCCTCCTCAACGTTGAAGACGCGCGTTCAGCTTCAAGGCTCAGACATCTACCTGTCCTCCGATGGGGATCTACTTCTTGGCGCCGGCCCCTCGAACGCCAGTGAGGTCAATGGGCGAGCCGGCCTCGTCGATCTGGCAAACGAAACCGCGAAGAGGCTGGCCGAAGCTGGGTTGAGCGCAACCACCCTCTACTGGCAAGCCGATCCGTTTGTCGGCCCCGATCATTCCGCAGACTGGCTTTCTCAGGGTGTTGGTGAGTTCGAGGGACATGTTGGGGCGATGGCCATCGATGCTGGCAGGACAGTGCCTGACGCCTACTCCTTCTTTGATGACCCTGAAGCGCAAGTCGCGCAGGTGTTCGCGAACGCCCTGTATTCGGCCGGAATTGCGACAACCCTAGGCTCTGTTGCCACTGCCCCCGAAGGGGCGCAGAAGATCGCAGAAATCGACTCAGCAACGGTCGCTGAACAGGTCAGATGGATGCTTCACAACTCTGACAACACGCTTGCCGACCAATACTGTCGATTGAGTGCATCCGCCGCAGGACAAGAGACCTCGTACCAAGGAGCGGTCGCCACTCTTGCCACCACTGTCGCGAACGCGGGGCATCCTATTGACGGGCTGCGCCTAGACGACTGCTCGGGCCTGTCGAGCAACGACAGAATAGCCCCCTACACGCTGGCACATGTCATCCGATCGTCCGTTATGGGGTCGGGTGGCACGGCTGACCTGGTCCGTTCACTGCCGTGGTCCGGCCTTGACGGGACGATGACACGTCGTATGTCCAACTCTGCCGCCTGGGCAAACGCACAGGCCAAGACTGGTTCACTGTCGACGGTTTCGACCCTCGCTGGCGTCGTGTCGACCTCCAGCGGGCGACTGCTGGTCTACGTGATCGGCACGGAGAACGTTCCTGACGATGCAGCTGCGAACACTCGTCCCGCGTTGGATAAGTTCGTCGGCGCGCTTGCAGCTCTCTGACGCGCCAGGCCGTGTGGCCCTGAGGAGTGATGCCGTAGCTCTGAGACACGCCGGACGTGTGCCCGCACCACCTTTCCTCTATTCGCCCGTGCACGTTTCTCCGACTAAAAGGTCGGGACAGCACTTTCCTTTTAGACTTGGGGGCATGCAGGTACCTTTTGGCGCGTCCGCTATGGCGTCCGTGATGAATGCCTTGTCCTATGCTGGCCCGGCGACTCACTCGTCGAATGCCTATACGTGTGTTGCGATGCTGAAGAAAGCAACCGGGTGGGCAGATCGCAGGCTTGCCAAGTTGACCGGACTAGACGAAGCGGCTGATTGTGTAGTCAATCAGCCGACCTATGTGGTTGATCGTCATACCTTCGCCTCAATGGTCGCCAGGATCTATGACACGTCGATGCCCAACGAATCTCTGATGGATGTTGTCACTGGGGCAAGGATTACCCGCACGCTCACAATGCACGCGACCGCCCTGTGGGATCCGACAACCAGCTCGCGTGTTCTGCTGGCTCCCAACGTTTTGGAACGCACCTACCGCTATTCCTTGGATCAGTCCCAATGGTGTAAGTGGGTCAATATGCATGCGGGTCTCTATGGCGTCATCTTGAGCGCCGCTCCCTTCCTCTGGAAACCGGATGGTGGGCTGGACGTTTTCATTGAACGACTCCTGCTTGCTGACGCTCTTGTCGACGCATGTATGGACACTCTGACGGCAAAGGACCTGTCCTCGGTAGAGTGGTTGCGCAGTCACGGGCCTCGTGTCTCTGTTCGTTCCCTGATTGACTACGTCGGAGTTGACGAGCCAACCGACGAGAACCAGAACACTCATATGCCTGACAATCCCAGCCGTGACGGTATTGAAGAATTTGCTCGATTCATCATCCACGGTGGGCATTTGCCGCGACTGGTTGAAGACGAAGCGAACGTTCCTTCGGCTCACGAATGCGCAAACCCTGACGTGTGGACTATGCGCGTTGGCTGAAACACCCTCTCTTTCGTCGCGTATCGGCCCAAACCCCGGTGGCGGACTCGGCAGAGTATCGCGTGCCGTCTGGGCGTGTTTGAAGGAATTCCAGCCGGGCTCCGCTGTTGTCATCGGCTTGTCCGGTGGCGCCGATTCGTTGGCGCTCACCTTGTGTGCCCTAGATTGTGCCTCCCGCTTGAGACTCAACATTGTCACTGTGACTGTCGACCACGGAGTTCGCGCGGAATCAGCTGACGAGGCACGTACCGTCGGAGACCTTGCCCGATCCTATGGAGCCGACTCCCGCGTTGTGCGGGTCGCGCTCGCGGATAAAGGAGGTCCTGAAGGTGCTGGGCGCGAGGCGCGTCGTGAGGTGCTCGCGCGGGTGGCGCGTTCCTACGATGCTCCGATTCTGCTGGGGCATACATTGGACGATCAGGCGGAAACGGTTCTCCTGCGCCTGGGACGAGGCTCGGGAGCACATTCGCTACGTGCGATGCGTCAAGATGCGACCGACCGCGAGGGGATCAGGTGGATTCGTCCCCTGCTACATCTGCGTCGAGCCGACACGATCGCTACCTGTCAGGCGCTTGCAGTTAGCTTTGTTGATGATCCGACGAACTATCCCGATGGTCCTTGGAAAGCCGCCGACGGGTCTCCTCTTCGCCGATCTGCTCTGCGTCACCGTGCGATTCCGATACTGGGGGAGGCGCTCGGTAGTGACCCTGCGCTTGCCCTAGCGCGCACGGCGACCCTTGTGGCGCGTGACGATGATGCTCTGAACCAATGGGCTGATAGGGAGTGGGCGCGCGTGAAAGTGACGCTAGAGCGCCCCGTTTCGCTTTCCCCCATCGACGAGGCCACCCACACGTATCCCGAGGCGCACACTCAAACGGTGGCTCTTACAGTCGAACCTTTGAAATCACTTCCGCAAGCTGTCAGAACCCGCATCATTCGACGCTTCCTTATCGAATGTGGAGCTGACGAATCAAAGCTCGCTATGACCCACATTGATCGCGTCGACAACCTTGTCGTGAATTGGCACGGTCAGAAGGAAATTGAGGTGCCCTCACTGGCCATTTTTCGGCTAAAAGATAAAGAAAATGGGGCCAGCCTCGTCCCATTTCTTCGCACTCACTAGCGTCGAACCTCAGTGGCACGTTCGCCCTAAGGTGACAAAGAACGTGATGGATCGCGTCAGGCGGGCACATGTGGCAATCTTGATGGTAGGGCGCTTCTCGAATTGGGGGCGCATTCACGGAAAGAAGATGACGTGGACGCACAGGATATGGGCGACGACCTGCAGGAAATTCTGGTCACGGCAGAGCAGCTTGACCAGCGCCTGAGCGAAATGGCCGCGCAAATTGACGCGGATTATCAAGGCAAAGAAATCCTCATGGTTGGTGTCCTTCGTGGCGCTGTCATGGTGATGGCTGACCTGTCACGCAAACTGCACACTCCGCTGGAAATGGACTGGATGGCCGTGTCCTCGTATGGCAGTGGTACTAAGTCGTCGGGTGTTGTCCGGATCCTGAAGGACCTAGACCACGATGTGAATGGTCGCGACGTGTTGATCGTTGAAGACATCATCGACTCCGGCCTGACCCTTGCGTGGTTGAAGACCAACCTTGAATCGCGTGGCGCGAAGAGTGTGAAGATCGCCACCGCCCTGCGCAAGCCGGAAGCAATGAAGGTTGACGTGGAAGTTTCCTACGTCGGTTTCGACATTCCTGATGAATTCGTCGTCGGATACGGCCTCGACTACGCCGAAAAGTACAGGAATCTGCCGTTCGTTGGAACGCTCAAGCCGTCCGTGTACTCACACTGATCTATCGCATTACTTCAAAGGAAACTTGTGGCTGAAAAGGCAAAGAAGAAGCGAGTTCGCTGGACTGGAATCATCGTCCCTTTCATGATTTTCATGATCGGTGGATGGTTCCTCTGGCAGTACTTCCAACCGCGCGCAGTTGACACGTCCGAGGGCCTCGAAATCCTCAAGGGTGAAACCGTGTCACGCGTTGTCCTGAACGAGGGCACCCAGCAGGTCAACCTGACGCTGACGCAGGACTACACACACGAGGCCACCGGCCTGGGGGATAGGACTCGCAATCTGGGTAAGAACGTCTACTTCACGTACTCGTACACCCAGACCGAAGAGATTCTTACCACGGTCACTGAAAAGGCCCCCGTAAAGGGATGGAACGCCATTCGTCCCCAGGGGTCAGCCATTTCTGCCGTCCTACAGATGGTCATCCCCATCCTGATCCTGATGCTCGCCTTCTGGTTCTTGATGTCCAGATTGTCCGGCTCGCGGATGATGGGCGGATTCGCCCAATCCAAGGCAAAGGAATTTAACCAGGAACGCCCCGACATCTCTTTTGCTGACGTTGCCGGAGAAGACGAGGCCGTCGAAGAACTCGAAGAAATCCGCGAATTCTTGGCTTCGCCTGACAAGTTCCACAAGGTTGGTGCACGCATCCCGCGTGGTGTTCTGCTCTACGGTCCTCCCGGAACCGGCAAGACCCTGCTGGCCAAGGCGGTCGCAGGTGAAGCGCACGCCCCGTTCTTCTCAATCTCCGGTTCGGAGTTCATGGAACTCTACGTCGGCGTCGGTGCATCTCGTGTTCGCGACCTGTTCGAGCGCGCCAAGAAGGCGGCTCCCGCGATCATCTTCGTCGACGAAATCGACGCAGTTGGTCGCCACCGTGGCTCCGGCATTGGCGGTGGCAACGACGAACGTGAACAGACTCTGAACCAGTTGCTGGTTGAAATGGACGGCTTCGACGAGCGTGCGAACATCATCATGATCGCTGCAACGAACCGCCCTGACATTCTGGATCCGGCTCTTCTTCGCCCGGGTCGTTTTGACCGTCAGATCGCTGTTGAAGCTCCCGACTTGAAGGGCCGCGAAGCCATCCTGAAGGTCCACGCTGGTGGCAAGCCCATGACCAACGACGTTGATCTGCGCCAGATCGCGAAGCGCACCCCTGGTTTCACCGGCGCTGACTTGGCCAACGTTCTGAACGAAGCAGCCCTGCTGACAGCGCGCTCGAACGCGGACCTGATCGACAATCGTGCGATTGACGAAGCAATCGATCGCGTGATTGCCGGCCCGCAGAAGCGCACCCGCGTGATGAATGACCATGACAAGGCTGTTACCGCCTACCACGAGGGTGGTCACGCACTCTGCGCCGCAGCGTTGCGCTATACCGACCCAGTCACGAAAGTGACGATCCTGCCGCGTGGTCGCGCGCTCGGC
The DNA here is from genome assembly GCF_059082735.1 of Actinotignum sp. usb-actsch-rep-73. Taxonomy (NCBI): domain Bacteria; kingdom Bacillati; phylum Actinomycetota; class Actinomycetes; order Actinomycetales; family Actinomycetaceae; genus Actinotignum; species Actinotignum sp. usb-actsch-rep-73. Next base: position 6,202 of record NZ_JBHNPV010000064.1, read on the forward strand.
TACACCATGGTCATGCCGACCGAAGACCGCTTCAACCACACGCGCAACCAGCTCCTCGATGAACTGGTGTACGCAATGGGTGGTCGCGTAGCCGAAGAACTCATCTTCCGCGATCCGTCGACGGGCCCGGCAAACGACATCCAGCAGGCCACCAAGACCGCACGCGCCATGATCACTGATTACGGTATGTCTGAGCGCGTGGGTCTGGTCAAGCTTGGCACCACCGACACCGAAGCTTTCGGTCACGGCGGTGGCTCTGAAGCTCGCCCCTACTCTAACGAGATGGCTGGCATCATCGACGATGAAGTTCGCCTACTCTTGGATGGCGCTATGCGCGAAGCATGGGAGATTCTGACCAAGAACCGCGATGTCTTGGACACCCTTGCCCAGCGCCTACTGGACGAAGAGACCCTGGATGAAGCTCAGCTTGCTGAAATCTTCAAGGATGTCGTTAAGCAGGATGAGCGCCCCGTTTGGAACTACGGCGCGGATGCCGCTATTGAAGGTGCTCGCTTGGGTAACCCCGTGGGTATTCCCTCGGCTCAGACTCCCACTGCGCCGGCCCAGCAAGCTGACCGTGTTGAAGAGGCCCCGGCCTCGTCCACGAACGAAAGCCAAGCAGGGGAGAACTGATGGCGTACGACGCGGCCGGCGTGGAAAAAGCGTCGCGCGACCTGCTGATTGCGATCGGCGAGGACCCGACGCGCGAAGGTATGGCAGGTACTCCTGAACGGATGGCGCGCGCATGGCGTGAAATGCTCTCTGGCTTGGAAGAAGATCCGCGCGACTACCTGCGTACTCAGTTTGAGGCGGGAACGGACGAACTTGTCCTAGTCCGCGACATCACCTTCCACTCTATCTGCGAACACCACCTGCTCCCCTTCTACGGTCGTGCACACGTCGGTTATATTCCGTGCGGTGGCAAGGTCACTGGCCTGTCGAAGCTCGCACGTGTCGTCGAAGGCTACGCGCGTCGCCCTCAGGTTCAAGAACGCCTGACCGCGCAGATCGCGGACGCCATCGACGAGGTCCTTTGCCCCCAGGGAGTCATCGTCGTTATGGAAGCAGAGCATATGTGCATGTCCATGCGTGGCATCACGAAGCCCGGGTCTTCCACTGTTACCAGTGCACTGCGCGGAATCATGAATGACGGAACGACACGCGCTGAGATGATGGCTCTCGTCCTTGGAGGTGATCGTTCGTGAATCTCCGCGGTCCGCTTCTGCCTGATGGCCGTACGCTTGGGGGCGAAAACACGCTGGTCATGGGCATCCTCAACGTCACTCCCGACTCTTTTTCAGACGGCGGGAAATGGGCGCACGTGGATGCCGCGATCGAACATGCGCACCAGATGATCGCCGAAGGGGCTACGCTGGTCGACATTGGTGGCGAGTCCACCGCTCCCGGGTCAACGCGGATCGATACGGACGAAGAGTGGAAACGCATTGGTCCCGTCGTTTCATCGCTGGCTGAAGATGGGATCGTTTGCTCGGTTGATACGTTGCACGCTGTGAGCGCGGTGCGTGCCATGGAAGCTGGGGCGCTGATCATTAACGATGTGTCCGGTGGTGGCTGGGATCCGCAGATGCTCTCGGTTGTTGCGGATACGAAGGCAGGTTTCATTCTTCAGCACTATCGTGCGCTTCCCGGAATGCCTGGTGAACACTTCGACTACGGCTCCGACTTGATGGCAACACTGTCGGAGCGTCTGATGCACCAGGTTGATCTGGCTCTGGATGCCGGCGTGAGTGGCGATGCAATTGTCATTGATCCCGGTCTCGGATTCTCGCTGACGAACGAACAATGCTGGCAGATTGTGCGTTCTCTAGGGGAACTGACCGCACTGGGCTACCCTATTCTTATCGGCGCGTCCCGTAAGCGTTTCATCAAAGCGACTGGGCGGGACATGGACGAAGAAACTGGTCGGATCAGTGTGACGTGCATGCGTAACAGTGTGTGGGCGGTTCGCGTTCACAACGTTGGCTTGAATGTTGCCATGATGCGTGAAGGAAATGAGGAAACGCGATGAGCTCGCCGCTTGACGTCATCACTTTGCGTGGTCTGCACGTTGAGGCTGCTCACGGTGTATTTGACTTCGAGCATGACGCGCCCCAGCCGTTTATCGTCGACTGTGCCCTGTGGGTGGATACGTCCGCTTCCTCATCGTCAGATGATATCGCCGACACTGTGTCGTATGCGCTGGTCGCGGATGAAATCACGTCGATTGTTTCAGGTCCCTCCGTGAAGCTGATCGAGACCCTCGGCAATGCGATTGCGAGGCGTCTTTTGCGCTTGGCTCACGTCCTCGGCGTTGAAGTGACGGTTCACAAGCCCCAGGCCCCGCTTGAACAGCCATTTGTGGATGTGTCGGTGACGGTTCGTCGCGGGCAGGTTCCGCTTGCTGTGCCGTCATCTGCATCTTCGTCTCCTGATGTGTCCGCGTCAGCTGGCGTGTCAGATTCTGCCCGGGATCGTTCCTTTATCGACGAGGCCGGCCACCCCGGCTCAGTCGCTACTGGCGGTGATATGGCCGATGATGATCGGCTCGCGAACCTGAGCGAATCGGCGTCTGTCGTGGACACGGATTCTTCTTCGCCGCGACCTTCGGCTTTGGTTCCTGTCCTTGCCCTTGATTCCGAGGTAGACGAGGTAGCCGATCAGGGTGAGGATTGTCCGGCATCGCCCGTCCGAGTGGTCTTGGCATTGGGCGGAAATATTGGTGACGTGCCGTCAACCTTCGCTTCGGCAATCGAAGCGTTGATTGATGATGCGCGTTTCGACGTTGTGAACGTATCGCCGATCCTACGCACACTTCCTGTTTTGAACGAGAACCAGGAGCCGCAGAGTGACTACTGGAATGCTGTCGTACTGGTTGATACAGATTTGACCCCGCGCGAGGTCCTCGACGTTGCCCACGAACTTGAGGACGCAGCTGGGCGCGAACGTAGCGAGCACTGGGGTGCGCGCACGCTGGACATTGACATTGTCGATTACGCGGGTATTTCATACGACGATGGCGTGCTTGTTCTTCCGCATATTCGCGCGCATTCTCGTGCTTTTGTTCTCGCTCCTTGGCTGATGGCTGATTCTTCGGCCCAGCTTGATGGGGTGGAAGTTGAAAAGCTTTTCAACGATGCCTCGGACAAAGATGGCATCATTGACGCGGTTGAAGATTGGCTGATGGACCCAGCGTCCGTGATCGCTGAGTCGGATGAGTGTCTGAATGCTACTTCGTCTGCTCGTGTCTCTTCGATTGTGGATCTCGAAGAGACACGTTCGGCTGACGCGATGCCTGAATCGGAGTCTGAGCTTCGGCAGGACTCTGCTGTTGGCGTTGATGCTGAGTCTCAGACGCCACGTGTTCCGAGCTTGTATGACTTGGATCTGTCGGATCTGTCGGTCGCGTTAGCTGCTCCTCCGACTCTTGAAGGTGAAGAGACTCGTCTTGACCGTATGCCGGCTATCTCTCGCGTGAATCTGCAACCGGATAAGGGAGCAGATGACAAACTCTGGAACGCGTTGTGGGCCAAGTGGTCGCTGAGCCGGGCCGACGAGGCCTTAGAAACCGTTGCTGAGCAGGACGAAGCTGACACTCAGTACCAGGAAGAATCTGGCGATATCGTCGAGGTGCCTGAGCTGGACGTTGATAATCCGGTGATGCTTGATCAGGACAACTTGGTCGAAGGGAACGAAACAGAATCGGAATCGCCCGTCGAGATGAGCGACGAGGCTTCTATTCCTCCTAACGTGGATGCGCAGGAAGAATCTGTTGCGGATGCTGATGCAGACGTTCATGACGACGAAGAAACATCAGCGGGTGAAGAGGCTGGCCGGGAGTCAGAACCTGTTTCCAAGTCGACGTCTTCCCATCGTCTGCAGGGGTTTGGACGCTCACTGAAGTGGTTCCCACTGTTCCCGCGTGACGAAGCCCAAGAACTGAACCCGACCGAAGATCGTGTGCCTGAAAACGCTCGCAAGGGTGAGGTTCGGCCGATGTCACGTGCTCTTCCGAGTTGGGATTTCGCTCATCGTGAGGTACGTATTGTTGACGAACCAAGCCCCGTCGATGCTCTTTCGTCATCTGGGGCCGTTCAGCGACGTTCAATCGTTGATCCTCAGCTACCGGCAGATGCGCTTCGCGGTCCGATCGATGACTCTGAAGTAACGAAGACATCGATCATCCGCAAGCTTGTGGTTCGTCCCTCTTCAACTGGACACATTCCACTGACTAAAGATCAGGGTGAGTGAATGAAACCCGTTTCGTTACCTCGTCTGATTGGGTACGCAATCATTGCGTTGCTCTTGGTGGGCGTGATCGGAATGGGTGTTGTCATCATGGGTGGCACTCCACTTGAAGTCACTCCGATGATCATGGTGCTTGAACTTTTCCTTGCGCTCATGCTGATCTGGTCGGGTATTCATGTGAAGCGCTATCTTGCTCACCGTAAAACCTGGGTGAACGCGCTCAATGCGTTGCGTATCGCCGTGGCAGCCCGCGCCAGCGCGTATGTTTCATCAATCGTCACGGGTACGCTTATCGCTCTCATGCTCATTTCGATGGCACGTATTGGGGCTCCAGCAATGGTTGCCAATGCTGTGATTTCTGGGTTGAGCGCCGTTGCGGGAATCATTTGGTGCGTGTGTGCGGTTATCGTTGAACGCTGGTGCGTCATCGATGCTGACGATGATCCGGAGCATCACAGCCCGAATGTCAGCCCCGCCTGATTCGACGAACCACACGTTTTTGCCTGCTTTTACTTCATAAGGAGGAATTCGGCGATGGGCTCATCTTCCACAGCACCTCGGCCTCAGCCTGCGAAGAAGCGCGTGAAAAAAGTGAATCTCTGGCCGCGACGTATCATCACGGGCACGGGTCTTCTTCTGATTATTGCTCTGCTTGGGTGGGGCATCTATTCGCTCGTCATGATGGCAACGGATGCAACGAAGAAGCAGGTGGAAGGACCTCAGTCGATTTCGGTATACACCGAAGAGACGGTGCAATCTGGTGATGGTGAGATTCGTCTTCGCTCAACCGATAAGGTCACCAAGGATGGGATTATTGCTGCCGATGATTCGGTGACGATCCCTCGCTGTACTTCGGCCGCGATTAAGTATCAGGCATCGACGACGGATACGAACGAGGGCGCTGGCGAGGAAGTCAGTGTTATCGTGAAAAATGAGGGAAATATTTCCTGCTGGACAACCTTCGGGCAGGTTTCACTCAAGATCACCAGTGGTGACCAGCTGATTTATGATTCAGCGCAGTGTTCTGCGTTCGATGAGACGGCGACGAAGCTGGTATTGGCCCCTGACCTTGAATGGGCTACCAGTATCACGTGGGATGGGCGTCATCACTTAGGCGGATGCGTTGAGCTTGCTGAGGGGGAAGAAACCAGTTCGGCACCGGTTGCCGCTGCGGGAACCTATAACGCTCAGCTGTATGTGGGAGCTCGCTCGGTAACGGATAAGAGTGCGTTTGTTGTGATTGCCCCCGAACCGGATCCTGCTGCGTAGGGCTCAGCAGGATCGTCGAGCCTGAGAAAACCTCGCAGAATGAACTGAAGGTGAAAAGTCTGTCGGTTCAACAGTTACTTCGCCAGAGGGCTTATGCAGTTTGGAGTAGTGCTCAATTCGAAGAATTACCAGCCGACAATTCCGTTTGCGGCAACCTGGGCTTGGTGTTCCAAACTGTCGCGAATCAAGCGTGCGCGGTAGGGGCCGATTCCTTCGATGCTCTGGAGTTCGTCCACGGAAGCTCCACGTAGAGATGCGAATGAATCCCAGTGGGTGGTCAGTTCTTTGATGACGCTCCACGGAAGATGCGGAACCAACGACAGCGAACGAATACCACGAGGTTGGATCTCACGGTCGAGGTCAGCGACCTCAAAGACGGACAGGCCAAGAACGTTAGCGATTACTGCCAGGTCGACGAGCTTTTCACTGGGCATATCCGACAGATGCTTTTCGACCGAAGCAACATTTGCTTGATCGCGAATGTAATCGCGCATCACCAGCGCACGTTCGGATGCGGAGCCTCGGATCAGATCATCAAGCTGCAGCGCAAGTAGTCGACCTTCCGAACCGAGTTCTTCAAGATAACCATTAATTTCGGATGTGATCCTGCGGATCATTTCCATGCGCTGCATAACGGTTGCGACATCACGAACGGTCGCAGAATCGCGCATCTCAAGAACGGTCAGAGTCTGGAGGACCTCGTCAAGACGCTGCGAGTAGCGGTCCAATGTGTCGACGGCCAGGTTTGCGCGTGCCAGCAGAGATTCAGGCTCTTCAACCAAGTGGTGATGAGGTCCAACGTAGATGGAAATCATGCGCATCGACGCCGAGAGTGACAGGACAGGCAAGTGTGTTTGGCGGGCGGTACGCTGAGCCGTGCGGTGGCGCATACCGGATTCTTCCGTCGGAATCGACGGGTCTGGAAGTAGCTGGACGTTCGCCTTTCGGATCTGCCAGTTGTTTTTGTCCAAGATGACAGCGCCGTCCATCTTGCAGAGTTCGCGAAGACGCGAGGCGCTGAAAGGAATATCGAGATCGAAGCCGCCCGAACACATGGCTTCAATTTCAGGCGTGTATCCGAGCACGATCAACGCCCCTGTGTGCGAACGCTTAATGCGTTCAAGTCCCTCGCGGAGGTCTGTGCCTGGAGCAACAGCCTGCAGGGCTTCACGGAGAGTTACGGAATCGTCGGTCATCGCTCGGGCCTTCCTTTATCGAGCATCTATTGAAATTTTACGGGAGACCAACACGAATGGCTGTTGAAAGATCAGAGACGGTGAACACGGTCATTCCCTCGATTGGTGGCAAATCTTCGCTTCCCTGTGCGGGAATGATCGCCGTTGTGAACCCCAGACGAGCGGCTTCCGTGAGGCGACGCCCAAGTCCGGTGCATGCTCGGATTTCTCCGGTTAAACCGATTTCACCCATCGCAACGAGTGACTCCCGTGGGGTAGTGCCCTTAAAAGCCGAGATGATCGCAATGGCGGTAGCAAGGTCAATGGCGGGCTCAGTTGTCTTGGCTCCACCAACGGTTGAGGCATACACGTCTAAGGAAGACGAATCGAGTCCCAATCGCGATTGTGCCACCGCCAAGATCATCGAAACACGCGAATGGTCGACGCCCGATGTTGTGCGCCGGGGAGATCCGCCCGCGCTAGGGGCAAGAAGAGCTTGAATCTCGATCGGCATGGGGCGTCGGCCTTCAAGCGACACGGTCGCGCACGATCCTGGGACATCACGCGACGTCTGTGACAAGAACAATCCGGAAGGATCCGGCAGAGCGCGGATCCCAGAATCGATCAGTTCAAAACAACCGACCTCGTCAGTTGGTCCGTAGCGGTTCTTGACTGCCCGCAATAGGCGTAGGCGTGAATGGCGTTCGCCCTCAAACTGACACACCACATCCACAAGGTGCTCAAGGACGCGAGGGCCGGCGATCCCGCCGTCTTTTGTTACGTGACCAACCAGAAGAATCGGCAGGTTTCGTTCCTTAGCCAAGCGAATCAGCCCAGCGGCAACAGCGCGTACCTGCGCGACACCACCCGCGCCACCATCAACCTGTGGAGACTGAATTGTCTGAACCGAATCAACCACCAGAAGCGAAGGAGAAGTCGCACCCACGTGCCCCAAAATGGTCGGCAGAGAATTGTCGTCGGCGAGCAGAAGATCATTGTGAATCGCTCCAATGCGTTCTGCGCGAGCCTTCACCTGCGACGATGATTCTTCACCCGTGATGTAAAGAACCGGCCCCTTTTTCCCTGAATCCCGCGCGGCGCGTGCGGCAACGTCTAAAAGAAGTGTTGATTTGCCAACGCCCGGTTCACCGGCAAGAAGGATCACCGCACCGGGAACAATGCCCCCACCCAAGACGCGGTCGACTTCCCCCACCCCTGTTGGACGAGACTGGGCTTGAGCAGAATCAACGTCAGCAATAGGTCGGGCAAGAACCCTGGGTGCAACCGGCGTGGCAACACCAGCGATGGCGCCACCCGCACTGGCCTCTTCCACTGTTCCCCACGCCTGGCACTCGCGACACTGGCCGACCCATTTGGGTGAAGTCCACCCGCAGTCGGTGCATCGGTAGCTGATCTTTTCCCTAGCCATAGGACAACGCTACAGCCCACCGTGTAGAAACCCGATTGCAATTCCACATGACGTGGTGCAACCCGCTGAAGTGATGCGACTTTATGGACGGTTCGCGAAGTACTCCAGAAGGCGTGCATCGCCCGATACGATGATGACGTCTTCGGGATTAATGCGGGTCGTTGCATCGGCGTACTCGAACGGCATTCCCGGCCTGAGTAAGCCGAGCATATTCACGCCATACCGGCCTCGTAGATCCAGATCGGCCAACGTAAAACCGTGCACTTCCTTTGGTGGACGCAACTTCATAATCGCGAAGCCGTCCTTCTCCATCTCGATGTAGTCGATCATGCGACCACCAACGAGGTGAGCCGTGCGCTGTCCGGCATCAAACTCGGGATAGATGACGTGATGAGCGCCAATACGACGCAGGATTCGACCGTGTTCACGCGAGGTTGCCTTCGCCCAAATCGACGGCATCCCCATGTCAACCAAGTTTGCTGTGATGAGCACGGACGCTTCCAAGGACGAGCCGACGCCAACCACGGCAGCGCGGAAATCGCGAGCACCTAGCTGTTCAAGAGCCTCGATACTCGTTGCGTCGGCCTCCACCAGTGGGAACCTGCCGGCGAACGCCTGAACGCGAGCGGGGTTCTTTTCCACTGCCAGAATCTCGTATCCCAGCTTGTCGAGTGTGACCGCAACTGCCGACCCGAAACGACCCAATCCGATAGCCAGGGTGCCGGACGAAAGGTCCTTGATGTCATCTGATGCCATGGCGCAATTATGCCCTGTTTTTGTTTCCAATGGGTATGGGGCAGACAGGCCACGACGTGGGCGGGCAGGTAGGTGGCCGTTCGCACCAAGCGACGAGGCCGGCCACACCTTCGCGGCCCTCTTTTCCCCGGTGGCCGATCATGCACAACGTTAGCCGATAATTGGGCGTTCCTCGGGCATGCGGATCACGCGAGAACGCTCACGAAGAGCCAGAGCTGCAGCAACCGTCATCGAACCCGTTCGGCCGGCAAACATCAGGGCAATCAAGACATACTTCGCTAGTGGAGGCAAAGTCGCCGTAATGCCTGTCGACAAGCCAACTGTTGCGAAGGCAGAAATTGTTTCGAACAGAATCGTGTCCAGCGAATAGTTCGTCAGGCTCAGCAAAATAACAACGGAAACGGCCACCATTGCCAGCCCCAACAGCGAGACAGCAACAGCAAGGCGGACAACCGACGGAGCAATGCGACGGCCAAAGGTTTCGATGTCCTGATCACCTCGAGCCTCGGCGATAACGGCGAGTACCAAGACGGCGAAAGTCGTCACCTTCACGCCACCGGCCGTCGATGCGCTGCCACCACCGATCATCATCAAGATGTCTTGAACGAAGTGCGTCTGCGGGCGCATCACCCCAACGTCAACCGCGGATAATCCCGAGGAACGTGTATTCACACCGGATAACAACGCATTCAAGATACGACTGGGAACAGGCAAGGCTCCCAGCGTCTCCGGGTTTGTCCACTCCGTCAATGCGACAAGGACAGCGCCAATGAAGATCAAGGACACGTAGACCGACAGGGTCAGCTTCGTGTGGAGCGCCCACTTTTGCGGGGTGCGCCAACGGTGAGCAAGATCCTGGATGACGGGGAAACCAATGGCGCCGGTGAAGGTACCTAAAGCAATCGGAGCCAGCATCCACCAGTCGGAAACGTGGGGAGCAAGCCCACCAACTAGAATCACGAATCCCGCGTTATTGAACACTGAGATCGCCATGAAAAGCGCTTCCCATAGCGAGTGAAGAACGCCTTCACCCATGGTCAGGAAACGTGGCAGGAAAACCAGGAAAAGAAGCAACTCGCCCACAAGTGAGGTTGCGATAACAGCCTTCAACAGCCCCGTGATTTGGCCGAGGCCGTCGGACTTTGTTTCCTGGGCGGCCAGCATTCTTTGCGTCAAACCCAGGTGACGTGAAACGGCAAAACCGAGGATCGACGCCAGGGTCATCACGCCCAAGCCACCGATCATGATGCCCATTGCAATGACGACCTGACCGAACACTGTCCAATGGGTGGCCGTATCAACGGTCGTTAAACCTGTCACACACACGGCAGAAACCGCGGTGAAAAGAATGTCAACGAACGATGCCGAACGCGTTGACACGGACGCAAAAGGCAAGCAGAGAAGCCCCGTGATGACCGCAATGATCAGAGCGAAAATACCCAGAGCCAGACGCGCCGGCGAATAGCGGGCCTGAGAAACAAACCACGCACGGAACTTGTCCATCCGAGTGGTTTCTTTTTCGTGAGCCAAAGGGCGCGTGGACGCTGAGTGTGTCGCCAGGGACTCGTCTGCGTATTGCACAAGAGGGGTAGCGGCGAAGTCATCGGAGTGCGACGAGCGTTCAGACGATGCGGAATGCTTTCGCCTTATCGACACAACACTCGCCCCCTATCGCTTGGCATTCCATGATTCCTTGCCACGCTACCACCCCGCTATCACCAAAGAAACTCTCGGTTTTCGCCGGCGCGCGAGTGCGAAGTAAAGATATCTGAACGCATTCTTCCAGAATTATCCACAACCTGTCTTTAGGCATTAGTATTGACCCTGAGGCTACGCGCGCAAAAGGACCGGCGCCACTGGCTGCCTCACGAAGATATTTTTGGGAGTTCTCATGGTGTCGCATTCCGCCCCCCGTTTTCTAACGGTCGCTGAAGTGGCGGAAATTATGCGCGTCTCAAAAATGACCGTCTACCGTTTGATTCATTCTGGCGACCTGCCTGCGATCCGCGTCGGCAAGAGCTTCCGCGTGCCGGAAGCAGCGCTTGGCCAGATCATCGAATCGGGTCTTGCTGATCACACCGAGACTTCCATTTCGGTGAGTAGTGCCATTAACGGGTAAGATAGCAACGCTATGCCTGTAATGGGCATGATTCGTCAGGCGGTAGGAACCTCTGCCGCGAGCTAGTTTCAACAAGAGGGAGGAACCCCATGGGCTCCGTCATCAAGAAGCGCCGCAAGCGTATGGCAAAGAAGAAGCACCGCAAGCTGCTGCGCAAGACGCGTCACCAGCGTCGCAACAAGAAGTGAGCTTCAAGGCCCGGCCGATTCGGTCGGGCCTTCGCTTTTATCTGTCGGAGCCCGCTTTGGTCGGAGCCCGCTTTGCGCACACTCACATGATTCGTGTCAGACTTACCCCATGACGACAACGAAGATCCACGTGATGCGCCACGGCGAAGTCGATAATCCAGACGGCCTGCTCTATGGGCGTCTTCCCGGTTTTGGTTTGACGGAGCTCGGACATCAGATGGCTCAGCGTGGAGCCGACTATCTGAAAGAAACCGACGCGGATATCACGGCCGTCATTGCGTCGCCTCTTCTTCGTGCGCAGCAGACCGCGACCCCGACTGCTCGCGCCTACGAGCTTCCTATTCACTCGGATCTTCGCCTGATCGAAGCTGGAAATATCTTCGAAGGCCAGCCGGTGAATGCTGACCGCAGGGTTTTGATCAAGCCGAATGTGCTGAAGTACTATCGCAATCCATTTGAGCCATCGTGGGGCGAACCGTATGTGCAGATTGCGTCGCGCATGAGTGCCGCACTGTCAGGCGCGTTGAAACGCGCCTATGGTCACGAGGCCCTTGTTGTTTCGCACCAGAGTCCGATTACGTTGCTCACGCGTTTTGCTCGCAAGCAGATGCTGGCACACGCCCCATGGTCGAGGCACTGTTCCCTAGCGTCGATCACGACGTTTATTTTCGATGACGGCACACTGGTCGATATTGACTACGTTGAGCCAAGCGCTGACTTGCTTGTTCACGCACACGATATGACTCCCGGGGATTCCGAAGCGGCCCTCAAACGCTGAGTCTTTATCGCGCCGACCCGATCAAGCCTGGGGGTCGTTGCGGTTTGTGGTCTCGTCGTCATGGTTCGCGGACGTATCTGACGCGCCCGAGCCCTCTTCGAATGCGGATGGTGAATCGGGAGCGGAATCGTTAGACGCGTTCGCGCTTTCCTTGCTGGCCTTCTTGCGTTGGCGTTGAATGTCGCGCTCGAGCCGGAAAAGAAACTCCGGATCGTCATCGGGAGCAAGGGGTGCGGGCGTTTGTTTCTCCGAGGGGAGGCGGGTGACGGAGAAGCTGATGGGAGCCTCGCCGGCTTCCGCTTTGGCGACGAAACGCAAGGCGATCCACGCGATCGACCCGATCGACAACGACGGGATCGTCAAGATTATCAGCAGTAGCCAGATGTTCTTTGGCAACTTCGCCGGCACTTGATCTTCGGGCGTGCGAAGCCAATCCGTGATCGCGTAAATCGTGACCGCGGCCCAAATGACGATGCCAAGAATGCGTACCATTGCGCCAGTCTATCCAAGGAGCGTTGAAGCGTCGCAGCGAGGGCTTCGCGGGGAGGGCTTCGCGGTCAACGGATGCGAGCGAAATGCGCGGGGTGCTCAATCTCGCCATCGTGTACGAGGCTCAGGCTGAAAGTCCGAGCTGAGTGGCTAGGGGATCAGGCGAGGAGCAGGAAAGCGCTGACCTCGATCGCCCAGGCGAGCGTGTACAGGCCGGTGTTGCGCAAAACAGGAATCAAACGGGCGCCAGTTTCTCCACGCACGATCGGGAGAACTGCGAGAGCAGTCATGAATCCGGTGATGATGAGGGCAACAAGAATCAGTGGCCACGAATAGGTGAGGGTGAACAGCAATACTGCAAGGCTCATCACGGACAGAGTAAAGCAGGCGGTGAATATATTGCGCGACGTTGTATCACCCAGGCGAACAGCAAGAGTGCGTTTACCGGATTTGCGATCCGTTGGAATATCGCGGATGTTATTCGCCATCAGCAGTGCGACTGACAGGAAACCCAGCGTGGATGCGAGCATCCAAAGCCAGCCCGGTGCCTGAGGGATCTGAGTCCACGTGGTGCCCACGCACGCCATCAAACCGAAGAAAAGGAAAACGAACAGCTCGGACAAGCCGATCCCCATGTAGCCGTAGGGAGTGCGGCCACCCGTGTAGAACCATGTGGCAAGCACGGCCAAAATGCCCGGGATCAGAAGAATCCATGCGCCAGACAAAGCAAGCAGGGCTAAGCCGGCCACACCAGCAATCCCGAAACAAGTGAGCGCGGCAATCAGGACATTCTTCGGAGCGGTCAACTTTCCACCCGTAAGGCGCGCAGGCCCCAGGCGGAAATCGTCGGTGCCTCGAATACCGTCCGAATAATCATTCGAATAGTTTGCGCCGATCTGCAACGCCAAGGCAACGACAAGAGCAAGAACGGCGCGCACTGGCGCAACGGCACCCATGTGGATTGCTGACGCGGTACCGACCATCACGGGAGCAATAGCAGCAGGCAGAGTGCGAAGACGCGCCCCTTCGATCCAGTCGTTCAACGTTGCCATGAGTGGCAGTACCTGCTTTCCATTGTCTGAAAAAGTGACGGGCTCACGAGCGTTTGTCGCAAGCGTGCTTCACGAGAATACGCTGTCTAAGATGAAAACAGCATTCTGCTTCGGTTGCATGTCAGGCACAAAAGCCAAGAAGCGCGCCTTAACGACGCCAGTCAAAGACCGTGTCTTCAGCATCCTTCAACAGTTTCGTGGCCGCCATGCGATCGATCTTCATCTCCGACAGGTAGGGGAGAACACCGGTCACAACAACACGGCGAGGAGCGTACACGCGCCCCAAGACCTCGCCCACGTCAGAACGCAGATGCCGAGCAAACTGATCGACTTCGTCCGCAGATGAAATAGGATTCTTCGGGACAACCAGCGTCGTGATTAACTCGCCCCACTTATCGTCAGGAGTCGACGTCACCCATGCGTCAGCTACCTCATCGCAAGATAGAACAGCTTCTAAGACCGGGGCAGGAGCAACAGAAAGACCACCGGAAACAATGACATCATCCGCGCGCCCCTGAATTTTCACGGTTGACTCACTCGTGATCACACCGATATCGCCCGTCAGCATCCAGGTTGTGCCTCCTTCAACAAAAAGAGGGGAATCCCCGTCCACATAACGAGTCATCAGCATCGGGCCTGAAAGAGCGATCCGCGCCTGAGAATCATGCTCAACAGTTCGCACCTCAACACCGGGCTGAGGCACCCCGTTATAGATGCACCCTCCGCACGTTTCCGTCATCCCATACGTCGTGACGATATTCAGACCACGGCCTCGTGCCACATCCAGCAGATCCGAACGCGTGTGCGCGCCACCAACCAAAATCGCAGAAAGCCCTGAAAGAGCCTCGATCACTTGATCGTCAGCCAAGCACGAGGCCAACTGAGTCGGAACCAACGACAGATAACCAGGAACTCCGTCCTCGGCCGTAGCCCCAGCGATCGCAGGAAGAAGCGCTCGCGGATCGAAGCCCGCAGACGTATCAACGATTTGCGGATTCGTTTCGGCAACGGCCGCGCGAAGCAAAACCATCGCTCCGGCAATGTGGTGGGCCGGCAATGCTAGAATCCATTTTCCCGGCCCGGAAAGGGCTTCGTGCGTTGCACGCGCGGACGCGATCAACGCATCGATCGACAAGCCCACAAGATGAGGTGTGCCTGCGGACGAACCGGACGTGGGAATGACCAGGTCGACACCGCTAAAGAAATCAGGCTCGGTGATCGCCGGATAGAGCGAGGGGAAACGCTCGGCTGGAAACGCCTCTTCGACGGTTGCCGAGGCCCCGCGCAGAGTTGATGGCGGAACATCCTTCGGATCACGCATCACAACCACCGTGTGAGGTGCGGGGTGATTCGGGTCAGCTTGGCGTTCTTCGTAAAGTTCCACCAGCTTGTGAAGAGCCGCATGTGCAAGAGCGACAGCTCCGATTGAGGTTCCTCCAGGTACGACCAGCGTTCGAGTTGTCAATGTGGATCCCCCTAGAATGCGTCTGTTCTGTACTGCGTACAGCCTAGGTTGCACGTATAAAAAGCGCTAAATTAAGCCAAGAATGGTCGTGGAATTTGTGGCAGATTTCCCAGTCATCCTTGTGGGACTCAAGTCGCTTGAAAAATGTACAACCGATAAGGTTGAGCCGATGTTGAACACGCTGAATTCCAAGATGAAGTGGACGGTCGCAGGTATCGTTGTGGCTGTTCTTGTCGCCCTGGGTGCCTCCGGCGCATATGCCGCGTATTTCGCTCACAAGGCTCTACCTGGAATCAAGATCGCTGGTGTTTCCGTTACGTGGATGACGCGCGACCAGGTCAAAGAGTCCATCGCACAGCGAGTTGAGGACACCATCGTGACGTTCGACGTTGATGGTGCGACCTCGCAGACGACTCTTGCCGATGCTGGCGTTACTGTTGACGTTGACAAGACCGTCGACGAAGCGTTTGAAGGCAACAAGAATTTCTTCACTGAAATGAAGGCTCTGTTCGTCAAGAAGGACGTTGCTCCGGTTCTGGTCACCGACGACGTGATCCTGTCCGAGTTTGCGACCACACTAGCTGAATCGACCGGCACTGTCGCGCAGGAAGGCACGGTTGTCCTTGGCGGCGACGGTGTAACTTTCGAAGGCACCGAAGCTGTTGCGGGTGCGCTGATCGATACAAAGACTGTGAAGGACGGCGTGCTGACGCAGGCGAGTACACTGACCTCCGGATCTGTTACTCTTTCTCCGGTTCAGCGTGAGCCTAAGGTGACAACTGAAGACGCTGCCGAGAAAGCCACTGAAGCAAATGCTCTGGTCGCCGTTGACGTTTCGATCAACACTGGAACAGAAACCGTGACCGCGACACCGGCAGAAAAAGCATCGTGGATTGAAGTCACCACAAACGAAGACGGCTCGCTGAAGGCTCCTTCGGTCAACCTTGAAAAGGCCACCGCGTGGGTTCAGGCAACCGCTGAAGCATCAAACATCGCCGTTGTGAACGGCGTGAACAATGTGAACTCTGCGGGTCAGGTTCTGACTGTCTTCAAGGAAGGCCAGCCTGGCAAGAATGTCAACAATGTCGATGCGATCGCTCAGGCACTGGTTGAATCTGTCAACGCCCGGACCGCGTACAGTGCTGAATTTACCTATGACGAGGTTCAACCCACCTACGAGAGCCGTCAGGTCGCTGAAGGCGCAGAAAACCTGGTCTACCAGGCGGCCGACGGTGAAAAGTGGATCGACCTCAACCTCAGCGAAAGCACCGTTATTGCATATGAGGGTGGTACGGTCGTTGGCGGCCCCTACTACATGGTTCCCGGCGCCCCCGCGACCCCGACTGTCACCGGCACCTACCACGTCTACTTGAAGTACGCGAAGCAGACAATGCGTGGCGAAAACGTTGACGGTTCCAAGTACGAAACTCCGAACGTCCCGTGGGTTACCTACTTCACCGGTAGCTACGCGTTCCACGGTGCACCATGGCGTTCATCCTTCGGTTGGTCTGGCCCCGGTGGCTCGCACGGTTGTGTGAACATGCCAGTTGAAGCGGCCAAGTTCATCTACGACTGGTCCGACTACGGCACCACGGTGGTTTCTCACTACTGAGGTATGCCCAGGCTTTTACTGGGGGCCCGCTACAGGCTTTTACCAAGGTTTGTCCACACGTTTGTATAGTGAAGGCTCAGCGGTTGTATGCCGCTGAGCCTTCACTGCGTTCTGGCTTCCTCGGTTTAGAAGTAGTACGGGTGCCCGCTCCAATCGGGCTGACGATGCTCTAAGAATGCATCGCGTCCCTCTTGTGCTTCCGCAGTCATATACGCCATGCGAGTGGCCTCGCCCGCGAACACCTGCTGGCCTGCCATTCCATCATCTGCCAAATTGAATGCGAACTTGAGCATGCGGACTGCCTGTGGACTCTTGGTAGCGATTGTGCCAGCCCACTCGAGCGCGCGTTCCTCCAGTTGCGCGTGGGGAACCGACGCGTTGACAACGCCCCACTTTTCAGCAGTATCGCCGTCGTAGCGCTCGGCGAGGAAGAAGATCTCGCGTGCCCTTTTGTCACCGACCTGGCGGGCCAGTAGAGCTGACCCGTATCCGGCGTCAAAGGACCCCACATTCGCGTCAGTCTGCATAAACGCAGCATGCTCTTTCGACGCGACGGACAGGTCACAGACCACGTTCAGAGAATGCCCGCCACCGGCAGCCCACCCAGGAACTGCCGCGATGACAACTTTCGGCATGGTACGAATCAAACGCTGAACTTCAAGAATATGCAGGCGTCCAGCCTGAGCGGGATCTACTTGCTCGCGACGAACTACAGTGTCGGCTTGAGAGTCGGCTCCGTCCACTTCGTATCGATAGCCGTCGTTGCCTCGCACGCGTTGGTCTCCGCCCGAACAGAAGGAATAGCCACCGTCTTTGGAGCTGGGGCCATTGCCCGTCAGGATCACCGCAGCGACATCGCCCGTCATCCGTGCGTGGTCGAGGCAGCGATAGAGCTCATCAACGGTGTGGGGGCGGAAGGCGTTTCGAATGTCGGGGCGGTCAAATGCAATTCGAACGACGGGCATGTCGGCGCCCTTGGGCTGGCCGTCTTCGGCTTCGCCACGCGAAATACCGCGGTGGTATGTCATGTCGGTCAGCGTGAATCCTTCGACCTCGCGCCAACGGGCAGGGTCGAAAGTATCGGAGATGAAAGGCAGTGCGCTCATGCAACCAGCCTAGCGTCTTGCCTTCCGTGAAGCGCACGAGGCTGGGACTCCTTGTGGAAACCAGTTATCCATAGGTATCGCCTGTGAATAACGACAATCCACAACTGGGCGTCCTCACAGTTTGTTGAGACGCCAATTCGGGCACAATGGAAGTATGAGCGAATCCCATGGTGAATTGACGCGCATTGATATGGCATCTTTGCCGAGCCATGTTCGTCGCGTTCTTGATGGCGTCGATGATCTGCTTCTTCACCATCTGCCGATGAACGTGCGTTTTAGGCGCGTGACCAGCAGGGAAGGACTGCTATTACACGGGCCGTCCGGCTGGGCAGAAGCGTCGCCATTTTGGGATTATGACCCGGTTGAATCCTCAACCTGGCTGGCTGGCGCCTATTCGGTGGCGACTGGACCGCGCAGAACTTCACTGCACGATCGTGTTCCCGTGAATGTCACGATTCCGGTTGTTTGCGCATCCGATGCCTACCAGAGAGTCATCAGTTCGGGTGGTTGCGCTACGGCGAAGGTGAAAGTTGCGGATCCCAATACTGAACTGAGCGAAGATATTGCTCGAGTCGAAGCCGTTGCTCAGGCGCTTGTTGATACGGTCGGAGCCGAACGCGGTCGTATTCGAGTCGATGTGAATGCCGCATGGGATGTGGACTACGCGCGAAAAGCCGTTCCTCAGCTAGACCGTGCAGCAATGCAAGTGGGCGGTCTTGAATACGCAGAACAGCCGTGTGCCAGGGTCGAAGATTTGGCAACCTTGCGTCGTTCAATTGATGTGCCCATTGCTGCAGACGAATCAATTCGCAGGGCGGATGATCCTCAAGCAGTTGCGCGCGCTCAGGCCGCGGATGTTGCGATCATTAAGATTGCTCCGCTTGGTGGAATCGAACGAGCCCTACAGATTGGTGAGCAAACCGGCTTGGACCTAGTGGTTTCGTCCGCCTTGGAATCCAGTGTTGGCCTGGCCGTCGGTGTGCGGGCCGCTTCGCTTCTGCCAGGAATGGTACGCGCGTGCGGATTGGCGACATCGCACTTCTTGGCTTGTGACGTTGTCCCTCAACGCCTGCTTCCTGTTGACGGGTTTTTGCCGGTGCGTGACGTTGAACCAGATCAGAGTCTGGTTGATGCCCGCCCCGTTGACGCTGAAATACGTGACCGGTGGCTTCGCCGTCTTGACCTCATGTGTGCGCATCTCGAATCTGTCGCTGGAGGACATCATGCCTGAATCCCAGTCAATTGTTCTTGCCCAGCGCATTGTCGGTGCGCTGATTGCTGCGGGTGTCAATGACATCGTGTACTGCCCTGGGTCTCGTAGCGCGCCCCTTGCTTACGCTCTTGACTCAGCAGTGCGGGGCGACCTCGTCCGCGCCCATGTTCGCCTTGATGAGCGCTCAGCTGGATTCCTCGCACTCGGCTTGACCAGGAGATGGGCAAGCGAGCCCACCTGCCACGACGTCGAGGACCTGTCGCCGGTTGCGATTGTGACGACTTCGGGCGGGGCAGTGGCTGAGTTACATGCGTCGGTCGCCGAGGCCGCTCATTCTCACCGGCCTCTGATCGTTCTCAGTGCGGATCGTCCAGATGAAATGCGCGGTGTTGGAGCATCTCAAACCACGATTCAGTACGGCATTTTCGGTCCGCACGCTCCAACTGTCCTTGATTTGCCAGCGGATACCAAGCCCGATCAGCGCGTTGACTCGCGAGTAGCTCGAGCCGTGCATCGCGCATGCGGTAGACCGTCAGGTGTTGCAGGTCCCGTTCACATCAATGTTGCGTTCCGTGATCCGCTGACACCTCAGTCAGGTTCAGCGACACTTGAGCCTTTGTCTCTTGCCAAGGTGTCATCGCCGTCGATCTACCGGCCTCGTCGTCTCGGTCAGACGTGGGATGACGTCGTTGATTCGTCACTGCGAACTGTGATTGTGGCGGGCGATGGTGATGACCAGAGTGGGGAAGCTTGGGCGAATTATGCGAAGATCCCGATTTTTGCTGAACCGACCAGTGTTCTTGCGTGCGATCCGAATCGAATTGCTCACCAGCAGGTGCTCCTTGCCTCGCCCTTAGCAGATCAGATTCAACAGGTGATCGTTACCGGTCGTCCGACCCTGTCGCGTCCCGTGTCTGCGTTACTTGGGCGCAGTGACATTCGCTTGATTGTTGTCGACCCGCATGATGAGTGGGTTGATGTTGAGGGGTGTGCCAGTGAAGTGGTGGCATCGCTTGCTCCGCCACGCCAGGTTTCAACGGACGATGTGTGGCTGGAGCAGTGGAAGGAAGCTGGCCGAAGAGTCTCCCAGCAGATTCGCACGATTCTTGATGAATCCCCGATGTCAGTGCTTGTTCTTGCTGACTTAGTGTGGAGTTACGATTCGCGTCCGCTGATGGTGGGAGCATCTCACTCGATCCGTGCACTTGACCTGGTTGGTGTTGATGGGCATGGGCGCTCCGTTGTTTCTCACCGGGGCCTTGCGGGAATTGATGGCACGATCGCTTCTGCGATTGGTCTGGCACTTGTTCGCGAAGAGCCGACTGTTGCGCTGATGGGGGATCTGACGTTCTTCCACGATGTGGGCGCGTTGGCTATCCCAGCGGACGAGGCCGCCCCCGATTTGTTGATCTTTGTTGCTGACGATGGTGGCGGGTCAATTTTCTCCACCCTTGAACACGGGCGCCCAGAAAACGCTCCGACGTTCGAGAGATGGTTTGCGACTGCTCAACCGCAGTCTCTTAAGCACCTGGCTCACGCCTACGACGTGGATTATGTGGAATGTATGACGCGTCAAGACGTGATGCGCGAGCTTGATTCCGACGTACACGGGATCCGGATCTGTCATGTGAAATGCGCTCGACCTGTGCAAATTGCTGATGTGAGGAAGCTGGCGGATCAGATTTAGCACCACAGGAAACGCACAGGAAAGATTCAGTGAGTCGGCAAGAAGCGGGTGCACACTAATGTCATCAGCTTCCAAGAAGCACTCAGTTTTTAACACGCTAGCTAATGAAGGATCCGCAATGAGCGACTCACCCAACAATGGTAAACAGCGCGCCTTGTCATCGGAACCGACGAAGACAGAAACCACCCCCACAGCTAAGCCAGCACCACGTGTCCAGACGCAGGCCAGTGGCACGGGCGCTTCGAGGACATCGGAATCGACTCCGCTCTCCCGCTGGGCGGGGCGTCCCGCTCAAGTCTCAGGTCCCACCACGCCGACAGAGTCGTCTCCAACTAGGCCGACAGAGCCGTTGCCTCACGCAAGGTTTGCGCGTCCATCCTCACCCGCTCAGCAGGCCAGTGCGACCGGTTCGACTCCCTCCCAACAGCAGGGGTCATACGGAACAGGTTCTGCGTACTCCGGCGTGACCTCCGGTGGCACCTACCAATCTGCAACGAGCGGCCAGCCCTACCAGCCGTCGAGCTCTCAGGCTTACCAGGGTGCGGGGGCCACTCAATCAGCAGGCTTTCAACAGCCGAATCAGCCAGGATCGCGTTCGCAAGGAGCCTCGTACGCGGGCGGGAATGGGCCGACGACGCAGACTCACCCCTACACCTCACCTTTGAGTGCACCGACAAATACGCCGACGGTATCTATTGCAAGGCGGAGTTCGAAGCGTCGCGGTCCTAGCTGGCTTGCAATGATCCTTGGCATGACGGCTACTGCTGCCGTGTCCCTGTCGGGAGCCTTCGCGATGATGAATGCCGGCCATGGAAAGGCAAACGAAACCGATTCGTCAGCAAACACGAAGACAAGCGCGTCAACCGTTCAGCCTGTTAGTACCAGCGGTGAAGACCCTGACTGGCAGGCGGTTGCAGCCGCTGTCCAACCC
The DNA here is from genome assembly GCF_059082735.1 of Actinotignum sp. usb-actsch-rep-73. NCBI lineage: Bacteria > Bacillati > Actinomycetota > Actinomycetes > Actinomycetales > Actinomycetaceae > Actinotignum > Actinotignum sp. usb-actsch-rep-73. The sequence goes on from NZ_JBHNPV010000064.1 coordinate 27,716, forward strand.
GCGGTTGTCACGATTTCAGTGAGCTCCAGTTCGTCCTCCGGCGTCGGATCCGGCGTCATCTACGACGCTCAAGGCGACATTGTCACGAACTACCACGTCGTTTCAGGTGCGACCGGTGCCGATGCGACGATCCAGGTGACTCTCAGCGATGGTCGCTTGTACAACGCGACAGTCGTCGGAACTGACCCGACGACTGACCTTGCGGTTATTCGCCTGGAAAACGCTCCTTCCGACCTGACGGTTGCTGCCTTCGGTTCGTCGTCAGACTTGGCTGTCGGCCAGGAAGTCATGGCCGTGGGCGCTCCGCTGGGCCTGTCAAACACTGCAACCACCGGTATCATTTCCGCTCTGAACAGGCCAGTTGAAGTTTCGAGAAGCAAAGAAAACTCTCAAGAGGTCGACCCGAACGATCCGTTCGGTCAACTGCCCGGTTTTGGTGGTGGACAAGAAGAAAATCAGGCTCAGGCTCAGTCCCCCACGGATACTCAGATCACCAACGCTATCCAAGTTGATGCATCTATTAACCCTGGTAATTCCGGTGGCCCGCTGTTTGATGCGACCGGTAAGGTGATCGGAATCAACTCGTCGATTGCGTCGAATACCAGCTCGGACAAGGCCGGGTCGATCGGCTTGGGCTTCGCTATCCCCGTTGATTTGGTGACCTCCGTGGCCGATCAGCTAATCGCAACCGGCACCGTTGATCATGCGGTCCTGGGTGTTTCGGTGACCACGAAGGCTGTTGCCGTTGATGGTTCTAACGTTGCGGGCGCCTCGGTTGAGGAACTGACGCGTGGCGGTGCCGCTGCTCAGGCCGGGTTGCAGGCAGGGGACGTGATCACCGCCGTTGATGGAGAGTCGGTGTCCTCGTCGAAGCAGTTGACCGGGTACATCCGTCGCTACCGGAGTGGTCAGGAAGTAACGATCACTTACGTCCGCAATGGTGAGAAGCGGGATGTGACCGTCACGCTCGGCAAGGCGTCCTGACAGCTCTGCTGATTCGAACTCTTGGTGGGCCTACCCTTTGGGTGGGCCCACCTGTGTGTATGCACATGTCTCGGTTTGCGCTTGGTACGGACAGTTACTCCAAAAAGGTATGACATATCTCGCGGGAGTGCGGGGCTGGTGCTTTCTTGATGACGAGGAAGATAATGTAAGCATCCCACTGCATATGTGAGCCGGAGTTTTCCTCGTTGAAAACAAACGTGTGTCTAAGAATAAGAGGTAAGTGATGAAGAATCATCGAGCTCCGTGGACGAGGGGGACATGCCGGCGCCTACTTGCGCTCGCCGTCTCTGCCTCGGTAGTCCTGATTGGCGTACCAGCAAGCGCATGGGCTACTGAACAGATAGAAGGCTCAGAGAGTACGGTTTCTAAGGTGCAGGCTCCTGCGTCTCAGACTGCACCGACTGATTCGTCATCCCAGGCAGATGCATCGGACAATGGAATGGGAGTTTCGGCTTCAAATTCGAGCGATTCAGAGAATGCTCCAACGGAAAACACGCAGTCGACTGGCTCTGGCGAACCAACCGCTTCGTCATCGCTTCCTTCTCAAGCCTCCCCCTCCGATTCAAATAAGATAGCTCAGCCACAGAGGCTTCCTCGTATGGCGCCGGCTACCAAGTCTTTGTCTGACGTCTGGGTGAATGCTGATTCTGGCAGTGATGATAATGCTGGCACTTCTGCAGATGCGCCACTTGCATCGCTGAAAGCTGGTTTAAATGCACTTGGTGACGGCGGAACTTTGCATATCGCAGGCACTTTTACAACCGGCACTCCGCTTACTATCCCAAGTGGTGCACACCTTGACGTGTACTCAGATGCCACCTTTACCGGTTCAAACGGCCAAAATGGCATCATTCTCTCTGCCGGTGCGAAGCTGGGGGCCTCTCATGGCGCTAAGCTCACGATGAGCGGTTTTGCAACTGCTCTCGACATTGCTTCTGGCGCGGAAGTCAATGATGGTATCTACATCCTTGATCGGAACGCGATTGCTTTTAACTTGAAAGGCAAATTCAACGGTTCGTCGCGAGAAGCGCTGACCGTATCTGCCCTAGAGAGCACTGGGAGAGCTTTCACCTATGGGAAAGGTTCTAGCTTTAACAACTGCACGGTGAATGTGCAAGCGAAGGACGAAAAGAGCGAGCAGTACGCTCCGCTTGTGATGAATAATGCGTCGCTCACCACGCGCGGAGTCTGGTACTACCTGAACCCTGAAAAAGACACGTATTCTCTCGATTTGAATAACTCTGACTTGTATGTCTACAAAGCCATTGGTTCTTCTGCATATAAGCAGACGATGGCAATTTTCGGCCAGCTTCGAATCGTCAACGGCTCTACGCTCACTTCTGACGGATCGCGTATTTCTCAGGGTGATCATTCAACCATGGAAGTCACCGACTCCACGATGGTCTTCAAAAACAGCACCGCAGGTGGCTACAACATCAACTACGAGAATTCAAACGCCACGTTTACGAACTCGACTCTCGTCGGTGAAAACCTGCGGTACATTCCACTATTCGGAGCTGGTCGTAACAACCCAGAAGGCCAGTTCATTAAGTTTGTTGGCAACAGCGTTGTCAACACTGCTGCGGTAGATAAAACAGCCGATAATGGTGGTGCGAACGCTCCTGCGCAGTACGTTGTAACCGGTGGCTCGTTCAAGATCGCTTACGATCCGACCTACAACTATAACGTCACTACGCCGACGAACGGTGCCGAGAACGGTAATGAGCGACTGAGCCTGCTGACCTTGGCTGATTCTTCAACGAATGTGTTGAATCCGAAGAACATTAACGGTGACAGGTACACCTATAACGTTGCGCGTGCCTCAGATGATGGTCTCAAACACGTGTGGGTGCCAAGCGCCAAGGTTACCTACGTATTGAACAACTCCAACGCCTCATTCGCAGACGGGTCACAACAGTCCAAGACTGCCACCACAATTCGCGGTTATGCCCTCGACATGATTGCTGGAAATGTGGATCCCGGTACTCCGACCGACGCGAATGGAGTCGAGTTCCTTGGATGGTTCTACAGGGATGACGCTGGTGCGGAACACGAGTTTGATGCTTCATCTGCCGTGGATACGAACCTTGAGGTTTACGCTAAGTGGAATGCAGCGTCGGTGATCTACCACAACAACAACGGTGGCACGAACTTCGTCAGTGCCGTTGCTCCCTCGGCTCAGTCAGCGACTGTTCTGGACTTTGACTCGATCAGCGCTCAAGATTCAACATTTGCTGTTCCAGGAAAGACGTTTAAACATTGGACGACGGATCCTGCAGGGCAGGGCAAGCCGATTGCTCCGGGCGAGACTCTTTCCATTACGGGTGCATCAAGCATCGACTTGTATGCGCAGTACGACGTCAACCTGTATCAGGTTGCATTCTCTGCAAATGGTGGTCGCTTCTCCGATGATTCCGTTTTCAAGACGAATCCAGACGTGTTCACGGTTATTACCGATCCCAACGGTGGCGACGTCGCAGTACTGAAGAAGAAGGCAGAATACGGCGACGAGTTCCGCTCTCTTCTTGGTGCGCTCGACTACAACACGCTTGTGCCGGATCAGAAGGCTCAGAAGAACGGATGGATACTCGGCGACACGACGAATTGGTACACAACCCCCACCGGTGGAAAGAAATATAACTTCAAGGACCGGAAGTCGTGGCTGTTCTCCAGACCAGGCGATAACCCACAAATCACGAAAGATATGACCTTCTACCTCGGATGGAAAGAAGATCCGAAGGTTGACAAGATCGAGAACGATGCTGAAATCCCTGGAGATATCTGGGGTGTCAACCCTGCCGAAAGCTCCAAGGAACAATTTGTTCGCGTTGGTGACACATTCAGCGTGACCGGTGTTATCAACGCAGATTCCATCAAAGATCAGATGAACGTGATTGAATCGTTGTTCCCTGAGGTTACGGGTAGTGATCGTTCTGCGGTCATGATGGATCGAAGCGCTAACAGCGAAAACTCGAAGCTTTCACAGATTGCTTTGACTTCTCCGACATCGACGTTCACTGCAACGTTGACCATGCCAGAGGGCGTCACTATCCCTGAGTCTCCTCAGGTGACTCCGGCAGGTTTGGGTGATGCTTTCGAGGTCACGGACGTGAAGGTTGACGATCGCGACATCACCGTGACCCTGAGCCTGAAAGCGGGAATGACGGATTACGCCAAACTCAAGGCGGCTGTAGAATCTGTTACCCCGATGGCTGATGGCGGTTTAACGCTGACGGTTAATGGTTTGGGTATTGATGGTGACAAGGTTGCCAATGGTGACAAGCTCACGATAAGTGGAAAGGTTACTGGTTCATTCTCGGCAGTTGCTACAAGCCCCGGTGGCACCTCAAAGCTTTTCAAGTTTGCTTGGAATGCGGTGCAAGATGGTTCGACAGGGGATCCGAACTCGAGCAACGTCAAGGCAATTGAGTACACGATCGTCGTAGTGAAGCCGTATCAGGGGATTCTGCCCGCCGATATTCGGGTTGGTGAAGAAACTCAGCATAATGCTGCGTATCCAGTGCGTCGTGGGGAATCGCTCGACTTTGTAGGCGCACTGAATGTTGAGCCTATTAAAGAACAAATGAAGGCAATCGAGGCTCTTTATCCTGGGGTCGCTAATTACGAGAAACTTGGGATTCAGATTCGCAACTTTGCCTTCGAAGCAACCTTCACTATTCCGGAAGGGCTCTCGCTTCCGGCAGAAGTCACGCCACAAGCTCGGGACTTTGGTGAAGGCTTCAAGGTTGAGGAAACATCAGTTCACGGTCGAACCCTTACGGTGAAGATGACGCTGAATAAGGACGTCACGAACTACGCACAGCTGCAAAAGATTGTTATGGATGCTGGTGCGAAGGATCACTGGATGAAGATGGTTATCCCCGGTGTCACGGTTAATTCGGATGCTCCGGCTGGTAAGCAACTGACGGTCTTTGGTGAAATCACCGGCGCGTTCGAAGCGACAGCTACCTCTGAAGCTGGAACGGCTAAGGAATTCAACTTCTCCTGGGGTGCGGAACAGTGGCCTGACGGCAGGGATGCTGTGGCCGATGCTTCGGACAAGTCCATTCGTTTCACAGTCATCACTCCGGAGCAGGCGCTGTTGCCCGCCGACATTCTGGTCAATGGTGATACCGAGAATTCAGCTATCCACATGACCAAGCGCGGAAGCGAATTGAACTTCTCGGCCGACCTTGATGTCAGCGTGATTCAGAAGAAGATGGAAGAGATCGAAAAGAGCAACAACGTGCCCGCGGAGCACTTCGATCGAGTGATGGTGAAGCAGATCGAGAGTGAATTCACGACTCGCATTAGCGTTCCTGAAGAACTTCGAGCAGTCTGGCCGAAGGACAAGACAAGCTACGCCCTGACCGGAACGGATGCTTTTGAGATCTCGGATGTGGCGTATGCAGATGGTGTCGTCACTCTTTCGATGAAGCTTAAGGGCGACTACCCAACGTACAAGGCTTTGCGTCAAGCAATTCATGATGACACGAAGTCGAGCTTGATTCTGACAGTGGCTGGCTTCAAGGTGCCAGACACCGCGCCACTTGACCAGAACATCACCGTGAGTGGCGAGGTTTCTGGATACATGAAGGCGTTGGCGACAGTTGAAGGTAGTCGTTCGGCATCGTTCTCGATGGAATGGGTTTCTGTCCAGAAGGAAGGCGGGCGCGACAAGATCCTTGAGGGAACTGACAGCTCGGCAGTTCAGCTCACCTTGAAGGTCACGAAAGATCCTGCAGTTATCGATGTCAAGCCGCCATCGCCTGCAAAAGTCGCGAAGACGGGTGCTGCGCACATTGGGCTGTCTTTGTACGTGTCGCTAGCTTTCCTTGTTGCAGGTGGCACCATGGTGGCGTCCCAACGACGTACTCGCAAGGAGTTCAACTGATCGACTGGCAGAGCGTTATTCGGTATAGCGTGCTGTACCAGTAGCTGAAGCGTCTGTCAGACGGAACAAGACCCTGGCTTCTGCGGACACATTATGTGCCTGTAGAAGCCAGGGTCTTACTGTCTATCAACCGTTGATTTTGGAGCGGTCTAGGGGTCTCTCTTCTGCTGCAAGTGCGCCGACTGCACTTGGTGCGACAGATGTGTGTCTAAAAGCTCGGATTTGTCGCGTTGGGTGTAGCTGGTGCGGTGAGGAGGCGGGTTTTGTGCTCCGAACTGCACCTGACGCGACACTTTTGCCCTGAATTGTGTGTTTGTGTCGCGTTGGGTGTAGTTGGTGCCGTGCCACGATCCTGACCCTGGCACCAGTTGCATCTGACGCGACGCTCTACCCGCCAAGCGACAAAGTCAGCCGGCCAGAGATGCCCTCACAAGCTGAGTGCCTCCAGCAGTGGCGCCATCTTCTGGCGCGTTTCTGCAAGCTCAATCTCAGGATCAGAATCCGGCATAATTCCGCCACCTGCAAAAATGCGCAGTGTATGCCCGTCGTCTTCAACAAGGCCACAGCGGAGGGCAATGCAGAATTCACCCTCGCCGTCGGCGTCGATCCAACCGACTGGTCCGGAATAGCGTCCGCGCGCGGTTTGCTCGTGCACTTTCAGCAGCTCAAGCGCCTCGAGGCGCGGTGTCCCGCAGACTGCTGCGGTCGGATGTAAAGCGGCGACTGCATCCAACAGGTTCGCATCTGCCAAAGTGGCGTGAATGTCGGAAGCAAAGTGGACGACGTTCGGGAGCTCCAAAATGAAGGGGTCATCGGGTGCGTTGACTTCAGATGCGAGGGGAGCGAGCGCTGAAACAACGGAATCAACCGCCAAAGTGTGTTCGCGACGATCCTTCGCGGATGCGAGCAATTCATCGGTGTGGCCGGCAGGCGCAGTTCCAGCCAAGACTCGCGAACGTAGCTGAGAAACGTGCACGGACGCGAGCATTTCAGGAGTGGCGCCCACAAGGTCATGGACGGCGAAACGCCAGGTCTGCGGGTAGAGCCTATTGAGTCGAGCAAGAAGATACCGCTGGTCAATCGCGGTTTCAGCCCGTACGAGCATGTCGCGCGCCATGACGGCCTTCGCGGCATCCCCAGCCTGGAGGCGCCCCGCGAGTTCTTTGACGCTGGACGCCCATTCGGCTTGCGTCATCCTGCCGGTATCGGTCACGAGGCCGTCCGGCCCGGTCAGTTCGCTGTCCTTAAAACTGGGGCGGAGCTGGGCGAGCACCTCAAGTGGATCACGAGCAGTATCCGAGCAGGACATTGAAACAGCCCAGCGTTCCTTGTTGGTCGCCACGATCACGAATTCGGGGATGCTCAGGTATGAAACAGAGGGGGAAGCGAAACCGTAGGACCCAAAAGCAAGGGGAAGGCTGAGGCCAGTGTGGTCGGCCTCGCCGATTGCGGCACGGCGCACCTGGTCCCACCACGATGCCGAATCGGAAATAGCGGACGGGGTGTTGGATGACCATTCGGCGGCGGTGCCCCAGCCGACCATTGATTGACGCCATCCGAACCACACGAAAGGCGAAACGCCGTCGGGGATCAGTTCAAGCAGCGGCGTGTTTTCCCAGCGGGTGCCTTGAAGTGAGGCTGCACGCACACGCAAAGTGGGAACGGAAAGCTCGGTGGGCATGGGTCAATCTTACCCGTGCGACTTTGCTGGGGTGTGTGCGCCTCACCTGGGTGTGGGTGTGAGGGTGAACCAATGCGGGCGTCTTACTGGTGAGGACGGGCGCGGGGATGCGCGAAGTGTGAACGGGCAGTGCGATGTGGGCGCGGGAGCGGGGATGCGCGAAGTGTGAACGAGCAGTGCGATATGGGTGCAGGTATGACACGAGGGGCCGACGTGGGAAGATAGGGGTATGGAGAATGAACCTTCGGGCGCACTGCGCGCTGACCTCACGAAATCAACCACCGACGTCGCATCGATGTTCGACCGTGTTGCCGAGCGCTATGACCTTATGGATGCGCTGATGACAGGCGGTATGGATCACGTGTGGATGGTCGCGTTGCGCAACGCGGTGAAGCCGGCACCGGGGGAGAGGATCCTTGACCTTGCTGCGGGCACGGGCGCTTCGTCGGCAGCCTTGGCGAAGGGCGGGGCGGAGGTTGTGGCTTGCGACCTGTCCGAAGGCATGATCGAGGTTGGTCGCCAGCGTCACCCCGACATTGAGTTCGTCCAGGGTAATGCGCTTGACCTGCAGTTCGAAGATGGGTCCTTTGATGCGGTGACGATTTCGTGGGGGCTGCGTAATATCCCAGATCCGGCTCGCGCGCTACGTGAGATGGCGCGAGTTGTTCGTCCACGAGGCCGCCTGGTTGTCTGCGAGTTTTCAACCCCGCCGAACGCGGTTTTCCGTAGGCTCTACAACTTCTACCAGTCCACCGTGATGCCGGTGATGGCGAAAGTAATGTCGTCGAATGATGTCGCCTATGACTATCTGATCGAGTCGATTCGTGATTGGCCGGATCAGCAAGATGTTGCTCGAATGATCGCCGCGAACGGCTGGGCCGATGTCCAGTATCGAAACCTTACTGGCGGAATCGCGGCACTGCACCGAGCTGTGAAGCCGTTGTCCTAAGGGCACCACAGATCAATGAGGAGGAAGGCGTACCGAATTAGGTACGTCTTCTTTTTCCGAATTGAATGCATCTTTGTTAACGCTCGCATTTCACTTTTCCCGAAAATCCGCCTTTCTTGAAGAACGGGCGCACTCGTTGGCGCAACAGGCTACGCTTTCAATTCGGATCGCGGTGCAGTGCACACCGCTCCGACTTGCACATCTGCGCAGCCCGTACAGCTGCGCTCACTTTTTTGGGAGGGCTACCAGTGGTCAATGACCTTACTGGCGTAACGGATGCCGACGTCATTATCGTCGGTGCCGGACCTGCGGGTTCCTCCACCGCATATCACCTGGCAAAGCTAGGGATTGACGTCCTCGTCCTTGAAAAAGCAGAGTTTCCGCGCGACAAGATTTGCGGTGACGGCCTGACTCCCGCGGCCGTCCACGAATTGATCGCGATGGGCATGGACATCTCCACGTGGAACCGAAACCGAGGGCTGACCGTCGTCGGCGGAGGACACACGATTTCCCTTGACTGGCCTGATCAGAAGTCGCTTCCGGGCTATGGGATGACGCGCGCACGCATGCAGCTGGACCACGATCTGATCCAGCATGCAGTGCATGCGGGCGCCCGTCTGATGGAGGGAATTACCGTCACCGGCGCACTGACCAGTCCAATGGGTCGCGTGTGCGGTGTGAAGGCAAAGAAGGGGCGCGGTAAAGATGCCGAGGCCTTGGAAATGCGCGCCAAGATGGTTGTCGACTGCGGTGGTGTTTCTGCCAGGCTCGCTACCTCTCTCGGCATCGAAAAGGCGATCAAGCGCCCCATGGGTGTTGCGGCGCGCGCCTACTTCAAGTCGCCTCGTGGCAACGAAGACTACATGGAATCCCAGCTGGAACTCTGGTCGGGCGTGCCCGGGCAATCGGACCTGCTTCCCGGTTACGGCTGGGTCTTTCCCATGGGCGACGGAATCGTCAACGTTGGTTTGGGCTCTGTTGCCTCTACAGCCAATGCGACGCAGCTTCCCTACAAGAAGGTCTTCGAACAGTGGATCGCGAACGTGCCTGAGGAATGGGGATTCACCCCTGAAAATCAGATCGGCCCGCTCCGCTCAGCTGCCCTCCCGATGAGCTTCAATCGCAAGCCACACTACGTGTCGGGCCTCGTACTCGTTGGTGACGCAGGTGGCATGGTGTCTCCGTTTAATGGCGAAGGTATCGCACCGGCTCTGAAGGCGGGTCGCTTCGCTGCCTCGTGCATCGCCCAAGCCTTCTCGCGCACCACGTCGGCAGGCATCGACCGCGCCATGAGCGAATATCCCGAACTTCTCCGCGAAGAATACGGTGGCTACTACCAGCTGGGCCGAGTCTTCGTGGCTCTCATTGAAAATCCGCGAATCATGCAGCTCTGCACCAACAGGGGTCTGCCAATTCCGCGACTTATGACTTTCGTTCACAAGCTACTTTCTGACGGCTATGAACGTAAGGGCGGCGACTTTGATGACCGCCTCATCACAATGTTGACAAAGATGGTGCCGTCCGTATGAACGCCCTTCACTTCTTTCAACCCCGGGAGGAACGATGACGAATCCCTATTTTCCGTTGCTGATTATGGCTGCGGCTGCACTCGTGCTGGCACTTGGTGGCCTTGGCGCATCGGCGATTCTCGGCCCGACGAAGAAGTCTAAGACCAAAGCTGACAACTACGAATGTGGCATTGAACCGACCTCGGGGCACCTTCACGAAGGTCGCTTCCCGGTTCGTTACTACCTGGTCGCCATGACGTTCATCATCTTCGACATTGAAGTCGTCTTCATGTACCCGTGGGCAGTGAGCTTCAGCCAGCTCGGCCTGTTCGGGCTTATTGCAATGCTGACGTTCATCGCGCTCATCACCGTGCCATACGTGTACGAGTGGCGACGCGGTGGCCTGGATTACTGAGGGACAGGAGCAGATAAATGGGTCTTGAAGAAAGCCTGCCCGCTGGCGTTGCGCTGACAAGCATCGAGAAGGTTCTCGGCCTTGCACGCAAGTACAGCCAATGGCCGGTCACCATGGGTCTGGCATGTTGTGCTATTGAAATGATGGCAGCCGGCACACCTCGATTCGATATGTCCCGCTTCGGTCTGGAAGTTTTCCGCGCATCGCCGCGTCACTCGGACATGATGATCGTTTCAGGTCGTGTCAGCCACAAGATGGCTCCCGTTATTCGTCGTGTCTACGACTCTATGCCGGAACCCAAATGGGTTATTTCGATGGGTGCATGCGCATCATCGGGCGGCATGTTCAACAACTACGCCGTCGTTCAGGGATGCGATCACATCGTTCCCGTCGACGTCTACCTGCCTGGGTGCCCGCCCCGTCCCGAGGCCCTGATTCACGCGGTTCTGACACTGCGTGAGCAGATTGGTAAGGAACCGCTCGGCGTTCACCGTCAGGAAATTGCCCGCAAGGCTGAACAGGCAGCTCTCGCTGCAACGCCCACCCACCAGATGAAGGGACTCCTCGCATGAGTGACGAAATCGTCACCCCGGACGACTCCCAAGTCGTAGCCAAAGCCCCACAGCGTGCGTTCGGTGCACCCGAACTGATGACGCGTCGCGAAGGCATGTTCCCCGATACGACCGGATTTTCCGGCCTGGTGAAGGAATCTTTCCTTCCCGGTGAAACGCCACGCCCCTACGGTGGCTGGTTCGACAACACAGTCGACATTCTTGAAGAACTGATCGAAGCCGACGGTCTGAAGGTTGAAGAGGTCATCGAAAAGGTTGTTGTCGACCGCGGTGAACTGACAATCTTCATCGTCCGCGATCATATTGCTCGCGTTGCAAAGTACCTGCGTGACGATGCAGATCTTCGTTTCGAGCTCTGCCTTGGCACGAACGGTGTTCACTACCCGTCAGACGAGGGTCGCGAACTCCACGCGATCTACCCGCTGATGTCGATCACCTACAACCGCAACATTCGTCTTGAGGTCACGTGCCCCGATGGTGACCCGCACATTCCCTCCATCGTTTCTGTCTACCCGGCAAACGACTGGCAGGAACGTGAAACCTGGGATCTCATCGGCATCATCTTCGACGGTCACCCGTCGCTGACTCGTACCGCACTGCCTGACGACTGGGTAGGACACCCCCAGCGCAAGGATTACCCGCTTGGTGGCGTCCCCGTTGAATACAAGGGCGCAACAGTTCCGCCTGCAGACACGCGGAGGTCATACAACTGATGAGCACACCACACTTCCACGCGGCGGCTTCTTCAGCCCCGCTGAATATGGACGAAGTTCCCGAGGTCATGACTCAGGGTGGCGACTGGAAGGACGTTCTGAACGAAATCGAAAAGATTTCCTCCGAGCGCATCGTCGTTAACCTTGGCCCGGTTCACCCGGCAACCCATGGCGTTCTGCGTCTGATCCTCGAACTCGACGGTGAAACTGTTCGCGAAACCCGCGTTGACACCGGCTACCTTCATACCGGCATTGAGAAGACGATGGAATACCGTACGTGGACGCAGGGCGTGACGCTCTGTACCCGTATGGACTACGTTGCCCCGATCTTCCAGGAAGCCGTCTACTGCCTCGGCGTTGAAAAGCTCCTGGGCATCACGGATGACATTCCGGAGCGCGCGAACCTGATTCGCATCATGATGATGGAGCTCTGCCGCATTGCCTCGCATCTCGTCGCTATCGGTTCGACCGGTAACGAAATGGGTGCAACGACGATCATGACGATCGCATTCCGCGGTCGTGAAGAGATCCTCCGCATCTTTGAACGCATCACCGGCCTGCGTATGAACAATGCGTACATCCGCCCCGGTGGTGTCGCACAGGACATTGGCGAAGGCACCGTTGACTACATCCGTGAGCTTCTTCCGAAGGCTCGTCGCGATATCGGCGAGCTCGAAGACCTGACGAAGCAGAACCCGATCTTCAAGAAGCGTCTGTGCGACGTGGCCGTCATGCCACTGTCCGCTCTGATGGCTCTTGGCACGACCGGCCCGGGCGTCCGCGCCGCTGGCTTGCCACTCGACCTTCGTAAGTCCCAGCCCTACTGTGGTTACGAACAGTTCGAGTTCGACATTCCGACGCGCGACAAGTCAGACGTCTACAACCGTGTCATGGTTCGTTTCGACGAGTGCTACGAGTCTCTGCGCATCATCTACCAGGTCCTCGATCGTCTTGAGAAGTGCGAAGGTGCTCCCGTGATGGTCGCGGATCCGGCGATTGCGTGGCCCGCACAGCTGTCGGTGGCAACCGACGGTCAGGGCAACTCGTTGCAGCACATCTCCGAGATCATGGGCTCCTCGATGGAATCCCTGATCCACCACTTCAAGCTTGTGACCGAAGGTTTCAAGGTCCCCGCTGGTCAGGTGTACCAGCAGGTTGAGCACGCAAAGGGCATCATCGGTGTTCACCTCGTTTCTGACGGGGGCACCCGCCCGTTCCGCGCCCACTTCCGTGACCCCTCGTTCGCAAACCTTCAAGCCATGGCAATGATGACCGAAGGTGGCCAGCTGGCCGACGTCGTCGTTGCACTTGCTGCCATCGACCCGGTGCTGGGAGGCGTTGACCGATGAGCTACACGCAGGAAGTTGAAGCCCGCCTGAGGGCTGAATCCGCAGAAATTATTGGCCGTTACCCGACAGGGCACGCACGTTCGGCTCTTCTTCCGATGCTGCACCTGGTGCAGTCCGAAGACGGCTACGTCAGCCCCGACGGTATCGCCCTGGTCGCCGACATTCTGGGCTTGTCGCGTCCAGAGGTCAGTGCCGTTGCAACGTTCTACACGCAGTACAAGCGTCACCCCAACGGTGACTACTTGGTTGGTGTGTGCACGAACGCGCTCTGCGCAGTTATGGGTGGCGACGCGATTTGGGATGCTGTTTCTGAGCACGTTGGTGTGGGAAGCGACGAAACCAACGAATCTGGTCGCATCACCCTTGAGCGCATCGAATGCAACGCGGCCTGCGATTATGCGCCGGTTGTCATGGTCAACTGGGAGTTCTTCGACAATCAGACGCCCGAATCGGCACTTGCTCTGGTCGATGACCTCGAAGCTGGTCGCCCCGTCCACCCGACGCGTGGCGCTGCGGTTGCCCCGACCTTCAAGGAAGTTGAGCACACACTCGCAGGCTTCCTTGATGGCCATGAAAACGAAGGTCCGTCCGCCGGTGAGCCGTCCCTGCTGGGTTGCAAGCTCGCCGCGGAAAATGGGTGGACCGAGCCGGTTGCTGTTGCTGGCACCGAAGGTGAGCAGGGAGGCGAACAGGCATGACAACATTTGTAGCTCCTGGGCCCCTCACGCCGATCGTTACGAACGGTTGGGGTGAAGACCAGTCGTGGACTCTCGCTTCGTACCTGAAGCGCGGTGGCTACGAGGGTCTGAAGAAGGCCAACACTCTTGAAGCGGGCGACATCGTCCAGATCGTGAAGGACTCCGGTCTTCGCGGTCGTGGTGGCGCAGGCTTCCCGACGGGCCTCAAGTGGTCTTTCCTTCCACCAGATGACGGCAAGCCTCGCTACCTCGTTGTCAACGCTGACGAGTCCGAGCCGGGTACGTGCAAGGACATCCCGACCATCATGGCGAACCCGCATGTTCTGGTTGAAGGCATCGCGATTACCAGTCGCGCCATCAACTGCAGGCACGCGTTCGTTTACCTGCGTGGCGAGGTCGTCCACGTATACCGTCGTCTGCTAAACGCTATTAAAGAGGCAACCGATGCCGGTCTGCTCGGCGATCTGAAGATCACCGCTCACGCTGGTGCTGGCGCCTATATTTGCGGTGAGGAAACAGCGCTCCTCGATTCGCTCGAGGGCCGTCGTGGCCACCCGCGTTTGAAGCCACCGTTCCCGGCAGTCGCAGGTCTGTACGCCCGCCCGACCGTTGTGAACAACGTTGAGTCGATCTCTCAGGTCGTTGGTGTCTTCCGCAATTCGCCGGAATGGTACGCATCGATGGGCACGGAAAAGTCGAAGGGGCACGGCATCTTCTCCGTTTCCGGCCACGTGAACAATCCGGGGCAGTTCGAGGCTCCGTTCGGTATCACGATGCGTGAACTGATCGAGATGGCCGGCGGTATCCGTGATGGTCATCAGCTGAAGTTCTGGACTCCCGGTGGCTCCTCCACCCCGATCTTCACCGAAGCTGAACTTGATACCCCGCTCGACTACGAGTCGGTCGGCGCTGCAGGTTCGATGCTCGGTACCCGAGCCCTGCAGGTCTTTGACGAGACCGTGTCGGTGGTTCGCGTGGTCACTCGCTGGATCGAGTTCTACCAGCACGAATCCTGCGGTAAGTGCACGCCCTGCCGTGAAGGTACGTACTGGCTCAAGCAGATCATGTACCGCCTCGAAAAGGGCCAGGGGCTTCCCGGAGACGTTGACCTGCTCGGCGAGATCGCGAACAACATTGCCGGCCGTAGCTTCTGCGCCCTTGGCGATGCCGCTGCAACGCCGGTCAAGTCGGGTATTCAGCGATTCCGCGAAGAGTTCGAAGCCGGTCTGACTACTCCGGCCAATGAGCTCTTCCCCTACGAGGCATCCGCCATCTACGCCAGAGGAGGTGTCCGATGAGCGACGCTCCCAACATGGTTGATGTCGTCATTGATGATGTCACTGTCGCCGTCCCGCAGGGCACGCTTGTTATTCGTGCAGCAGAGCAGGCCGGAATTCGTATTCCGCGCTTCTGCGACCATCCGCTTCTGGCACCGGTTGCTGCGTGCCGTCAGTGTTTGGTCGAGGTCGGTATGCCCGATCGCAACACCGGCGAGCTTCGTTTCATGCCGAAGCCTCAGCCGTCATGTGCACAGACCGTCACTCCCGGAATGGTCGTCAAGACTCAGTTCACATCCGAGGTTGCCAAGAAGGCACAGCATGGCGTGATGGAGTTCCTGCTGATCAACCACCCGCTGGACTGTCCGATCTGCGATAAGGGTGGCGAGTGCCCCCTGCAGAACCAGGCAATGACCGATGGTCGCGCAAAGTCCCGTTTCGCCGATGCGAAGCGCACCTACCGCAAGCCGTTGCGTCTGACCAGCCAAATCCTGCTCGACCGCGATCGTTGCATTCTCTGCCAGCGTTGCGTGCGCTTCGGTAAGGAAATCTCCGGCGACGTGTTCATCGACCTGCAGGGTCGCGGTGGTGGTACGGCTCCGACCGACGACCACTACTTCATGGCAGAACAGATCGGCGCGTTCGACACGACTGCTCTGGACTTCCACAACCCGAAGCCGAAGAACCTGGGTAACGCCGGAATCTCCGGTCCCTACGGTGATGCAGGCATCATTGGTTCGGCAAACTCTGGTGACCTGACCGAAGCTGATCTTGATCAGACCGGTCGCCAGTTTGCGTCCTACTTCTCGGGCAACATCATTCAAATCTGCCCGGTCGGCGCACTGACCGCTTCCTCGTACCGCTTCCGCGCCCGCCCGTTCGACCTCGTGTCGACCGCGTCGGTCGCCGAGCATGATGCTTCCGGTTCTGCACTCCGCGTCGATATCCGGCGCGGTGAGGTTGTCCGTCGTATGGCCGGCAACGATCCGGAGGTCAACGAAGAGTGGATCACCGACAAGGATCGCTTTGCTTTCGAGTGGGACAAGCAGGATCGCCTGGTCACCCCGCTGGTTCGCGAAGACGGCATACTGGTTCCGACCTCGTGGTCGGATGCTCTTGACCGTGTCCGTAAGGGTCTCGAAGCTACGGATCAGACGGGCTTCCTGCCCGGCGGTCGCCTGAGTTTCGAAGATGCCTGGGCATGGAGCAAGTTCGCTCGCACCGTCATCGGCTCCGATTCGATCGACGCTCGCGTTCGCACGATTTCCGCTGAAGAGACCTCGTTCTTGGCTTCGAAGGTTGCTGGTACTGGTCTTGGCGTCACCTACACCGACCTTGAAAATGCGGGGCAAGTCCTGCTGGTCGGCCTCGAACCTGAAGATGAAGCGGGCGCGATCTTCCTGCGCCTGCGCAAGGGTGTTCGTAAGGGTGGCGTGAAGGTTGCGACGGTTGCTCCGTTCACCACGAACGGTAGTGCGAAGATGAGCGCGACTCTGTTGCGTGCCGCTCCTGGCACCGAGCCTGAGGTTGTTGCTTCGATTGCTGAGGGCGAACAGAACGCAGAGCTTGCAGCCGCACTGAACGGTGGCGTCATCTTGGTAGGTGAGCGCGCAGCTCGCATCCCGGGCCTGCTTTCCGCGGTTGTCGAATTGGCTGAGCGTACGGGTGCTCGTTTGCAGTGGGTGCCTCGCCGTAACGGTGATCGCGCCGCAGTCGAAGCCGGCCTGCTACCGGGCGTGTTGCCCTTCGGTCGTCAACTGGGCGACGAGGCCGCGCAGGCTTCACTCGGCTGGAAGTCCTATCCGAAGGGCGCGGGCCTGGATGCTGACGCTCAGCTTGCAGGTGCCCTCGACGGCTCGGTTCAGGCACTGGTCGTTGGTGGCGTTGACTACCGCGACTTCACCGATCCGGCTCTTGCGCTTCGCGCTTTTGAAACAGTTCCGTTCCTGGTGAGCCTTGAGGTTCGTTCCTCTGAGATCACCGAGCTGGCCGACGTTGTTCTTCCGGTTGCTCCACAGTTGGAAAAGAACGGCACGTCGATCAACTGGGAAGGTCGTCTGCGCCCCTACGGTCAGGCTGTTTCCGCTCGTTCGCTGACCGACCGCGATGTTCTGGTCAAGCTGGCCGAGGAATTTGGCGAGGATCTTGGCATTCTGACGCTGACCGACCTATACGACGAGGTCAACGCCATCAGTACCTGGGACGGCGCTCGTGCCGAGTTCATGCCGGTTGCCCCGCAGGCTCCTCAAGCAGTCGGTGCTGGTCAGGCAGTTCTCGCAACGCACAAGCCGATGCTTGATGCTGGCCGTCTGCAAGATGGTGCGCCGTGGCTCGCTGGTTCTGCTCGTCGCGTGATCGCATTCGCTTCGCAGGCAACGCTGACAGGTGCCGGCGTGAATGCAGGTGAAGCCCTGACGCTTTCCACTGAACGCGGTTCCATCACACTGCCCGCGCAAATCGCGGACCTTCCCGACAACGTCGTGTGGGTTCCCGAATGCTCGCAGGGTTCTGCAGTCCATCAGTCGCTGGGTGACGCTGGTTGCCTCGTGGCTCTCAGCGCTACTGGGGAGGTGGCCCGGTGAAACTCTTGCTCAGTGCGGTGCCTGATTACACCGCAGCAGATTTCTCGCAGGAAACATGGTGGCTGACGCTCATCAAGGCCGTCTTCATCATCGTTTACCTGATCCTGAACGTTCTTCTTGCCCTCTGGGTTGAGCGTCGTGGCCTCGGCCGCATGCAGACCCGTCCGGGCCCGAACGTGGCCGGCCCGCTCGGTTTGCTCCAGGCAATCGCGGATGCAGGCAAGCTTCTGTTCAAGGAAGACATGTGGACTCGCGGAGCCGATAAGTTCTTGTACTTCATCGCTCCGGCCATCGCAGCATTCAGCGCGTTCAGCGTCTTTGCTGTGATTCCAATGGGTCCGAACGTTAACCTGTTCGGTCACTCCAGCCCGCTTCAGCTGGCTGATATGCCGGTCGCAACGCTCTACATCCTGGCAATCACCTCGCTTGGCCTGTACGGCGTTGTCCTCGGCGGTTGGTCAACCCGTTCGACGCTTCCGCTCTACGGTGCGGTTCGTTCGTCCGCTCAGGTGATTTCATACGAACTCGCAATGGGTATGGCGCTTGTTTCCGTGTTCCTCATGTCGGGCACGATGTCGACCTCGCAGATCGTTGCTTCCCAAGGCCAGGTCTGGTGGGCATTTGCGCTGATCCCAGCGTTCGTTGTCTACTGCATTTCGGCTACCGGTGAAGTCAACCGTCTGCCCTTCGACCTCCCCGAAGCTGAAGGCGAACTCGTCGCCGGTCACATGACCGAATACTCGTCCATGAAGTTCGGCTGGTACTACCTATCCGAATACGTGAACATGCTCAACGTTTCCGCGGTTGCCACCACGATGTTCTTCGGTGGGTGGCACGCGCCGTGGCCACTGTCGCACGTACCGGTCATCAACGACGGCTGGTTCGGTATGCTCTGGTTCTTCCTCAAGATGTGGTTCTTCATGTTCCTCCTCATCTGGACCCGTGCAACGCTGCTCCGCTTCCGTTACGACCAGTTCATGAGCTTCGGCTGGAAGTGGCTGATGCCGATCGCTCTGGTCTGGCTGGTTGCCGTCGCCATCGTTCGTGGCATCACCGAATGGGTTGAGGTTTCCCTGCCAGTCCTTGGCGTATCGATTGTCATCCTCTTCGCAATCATCATGCTGATTATGTGGGTCACGGATAAGGGAGAGCCTGAACCGGCCCCCAAGCCTGCAGATATGGAATACACCGGCTTCGCTGATGGCTTCCCGATCCCGCCACTTCCCGGTCAGAGTCCGGTTGAGTCCCCGCGCGCCGGCCGCACGCCGGTCGTGGCGACTGCCTCGAAGGAGGACACCGATGAGTAAGAAGAACGATTCGAAGAATGAGGAAATGCGCTTCGAGCATGACCCGAAGGGGCCGATCGGCGAATTCTTTGCTCCGATCGCCGGCTACGGCGTCACCATCTCGTCTTTCTTCCGTCCGACCGTCACCGAGCAGTACCCGCGCGAACCCGCGCGCGTCATGCCTCGTTTCCACGGTCGTCACCAGCTGAACCGCTACGCAGATGGTTTGGAAAAGTGTATTGGCTGCGAGCTTTGCGCGTGGGCATGCCCCGCTGACGCTATCCTCGTTGAAGCAGCATCGAATACTCCCGAGGCGCAGTACAGCCCCGGCGAGCGTTTCGGCAACGTCTACCAGATCAACTACTTGCGTTGTATCTTCTGCGGTATGTGCATCGAAGCTTGCCCGACTCGTGCTCTGACGATGAGCAATGACTTCGAGCTCGCCACCTACACTCGCGCAGACGATATTTACGAAAAGCAGGATCTGCTTGTTCCTCTTTCCGATGGAATGCTCGCTCCGCCTCACCCGATGGTCGAGGGGCTGAACGATGGCGATTACTACCGCGGTGCGGTCAGTGGTGCCACCCAGTCCCAGATTGATTGGGTGAAGGAACACCGTCCTGAGGATCCGAGCCTTGCCAACGCGCGCGTGGTGGCAAAGGAGGAAGTCCGATGAATCTACTGGGTACATGGCCCGAGATGGTATCTACCGGCGAAGCCGTGCTGTTCGCATGCACCGCAATCGTCATGGTGGTGTGCGCACTGGGCGTCCTGTTCTTTAAAAAGGCCGCATACGCCGCTATCTCGATGGTCGGCGTCATGCTGGGGCTTGCAGTTCTCTACTTGACGCAACAGGCACCGTTCCTCGGTGTTGTGCAGATCGTCGTCTACACCGGCGCAATCATGATGCTCTTCCTGTTCGTCATCATGATGATTGGTATCGGTGCCACCGATGACTACGCAACGCAGTCACGCGGTTCGATTATCGCAGCAGTCATCGCGGGGCTGGGCCTTGCAGTGATCATCGCTGCCACCCTCGGCCACACGAAGTTCGCGGCTGACGCAAAGGGCCTCGTCCCCGCTGACCCGTACTCGAATGAGCCGATCGAGTCCCTCGCAACGACGCTCTTCTCGCAGCACTGGCTGACGATGGAGGTCGCGGGCGCACTGCTCATCACCGCCGCAATCGGCGCAATGCTACTGACGCACTCTGACAACCTCGGCCCGAAGATCTCGCAGGAAGAAACCGCAAAGGCCAAGATGCGCGCATTTGCCGAATCCGGCCGACGCATCGGTCAGCTTCCGGCACCTGGCGTCTACGCACACAGCAACGCTGCTGACGTCCCGGCCATCTCCGGTGAAACCCTCGGCCCGGTCGAAGAATCCGTCCCGCGCGTGATTCGTGTTCGTGGCTTGGAGCGTTCTATCGATCAGGTCGACCACGACGTCGCACAGTCGCTCATGCTCGCCCGTACCGGCGATACCATCGACTCGCCGTTTGCACAGTTTGCATCGCAGACCGTCGAGCGTTCGGGCTCGTGGGGTATGCCTGGCCCGGCAGCGCCCACCGGCCTTGATCAGCCGGTCGGTCCCGCCGGTGTGGCTGACGCTGAAGCACCCGCACAAACCAAGGAAGAGGAGGAGAAGTGAGTCTGGCTTGGTACCTCCTGCTTGCGGGAGTGCTCTTCTCAATTGGCGCTGTTACCGTTCTGGTTCGTCGCTCCGCCATCATTTCCCTGATGGGCGTTGAGCTCATGCTGAACTCCGCGAACCTGGTGTTCGTTACCTTCGCGCGAATCTTCGGCGATGTGAACGGTGAAATTATGGCGTTCTTCGTCATGATCGTCGCGGCCGCTGAAGTCGTGGTCGGTCTGGCGATCATCGTGTCCATCTTCAAGTCACGGTCGACAACGAGCGTTGACGATATCAACCTGCTGAAGAACTGAGGGAGGAAAACAGAATGACAACATCCTTCGCTCTTCACGCGATGAACGACGGCCTTGCTGAGGTAATCGTTCCTGCCACAGGCGCAGCATCACTGGCATGGCTGATGATTGCAATTCCGCTGGCAAGTGCAATGATCCTGCTGTTGCTGGGTCGTTCTTCTGACCGCTGGGGTCACCTGCTGGCCACCTGCGCCTCGTGGGTATCCTTTATCGTCGGTGCCGTCATCGTTGCCCAGGTCCTGGGAGCTGATGGGGGAGCACACCGCATGGCACACACCCTGTTCACCTGGATCCCCGCGGGGGATTTCAGCGTGAACTTCGGCCTGCTGGTTGATCCGCTGTCGCTGACCTTCGTGATGCTGGTGACCTTCGTTGGTTCCCTCATTCACGTGTACGCAATCGCCTACATGGAACATGACAAGGATCGTCGCCGTTTCTTCGCCTACCTGAACCTGTTCATCGCAGCAATGCTGACCCTGGTTCTGGCTGACTCCTACGCCGTCCTCTTCGTCGGCTGGGAAGGCGTGGGCTTGGCCTCGTACCTGCTGATCGGCTTCTGGAACCACGTTCCGGCGAATGCTCGCGCTGCAAAGAAGGCGTTCGTCATGAACCGTGTCGGTGACATGGGTATGCTCGCCGCAATGATGGTCATGGTCGCAAACTTCTCGTCCGTCCGCTTCGAGGATGTGACCGAGGGTGTCGCTACGATCCCGGTTGCTCAAGCAACCGCCATCGGCATCTTCCTCCTGGTTGCTGCCTGTGGTAAGTCCGCGCAGTTCCCGTTGCAGGCATGGCTTGGTGACGCAATGGCAGGCCCGACCCCGGTTTCCGCTCTTATTCACGCGGCAACCATGGTCACCGCTGGCGTCTACTTGGTTGTTCGTTCCGGTGCCGTCTACGTTGCAGCTCCCGCGGCAGCAACTGCAGTCGCCCTTATCGGTGCAATCACGTTGCTCTTCGGAGCGATCGTCGGTTCCGCAAAGGATGACATGAAGAAGGTCCTCGCGGCCTCGACCATGTCGCAGATCGGCTACATGATGCTGGGTGCGGGCCTCGGTCCGATCGGCTGGGCATTCGCAATCTTCCACCTGTTCACCCACGGCTTCTTCAAGGCACTTATGTTCCTTGGAGCCGGCTCAGTCATGCATGGCATGGCTGACCAAGTGAATATGCGTCGCTTCGGTGCCCTGCGTACCGTCATGAAGATTACGTGGGTCACGTTCATGATGGGCTGGCTGGCAATCCTCGGTGTTCCGCCGTTCTCCGGCTTCTGGTCGAAGGACAAGATCATTGAAGCAGCCTTCGCGGCGCACACCTTCGGTTCGATCGAAGCACCGTGGATCGGCTGGGTCTACGGCCTGGTTGCTCTGATCGGTGCCGGTATCACCGCGTTCTACATGTCGCGTCTGTTCTTCATGACCTTCCACGGCAGGCCACGGTGGACGACTGAAGCGGAAGGCTCGCCGGTTCACCCGCACGAGTCCAACGCTCTCATGACCGTCCCGATGATCATCCTTGCCATTGGCGCGATCTTCATCGGTGGCCTCATGTCGATTGGTGACTTCTTCACCAACTGGTTGTCTCCCGCAATCGGTGGCGTTCACCATGGCGAACCGGTCATGCCGGTGATGGCCATTCAGATCCTGACCCTCGTCCTTGTGATTGCCGGTGCCTTCCTCGCATGGCGCATGTACGGTGCCGGCGAGGTTCCGACTGGCGTTCCTGCCGGTAATGCTCTGACCGAGGCTGCACGTCGTGACCTCTACCAGGATGACGTGAATGCCACCCTGTTCGTCGCTCCCGCTGCGGGCCTTGCAAAGCTTGCAACCGGTGGTGACCGTAAGGCAATCGACGGCGCGGTTGGTCTGGTTGCCAAGGGTTCGGCTGGTGTTGGTCGCCTGATTGCGATCACGCAGAACGGCTTCGTCCGCGCCTACGCGTCATACATCCTCGGGGGCGTTGTCGTTGCCCTCGCGATCGTCCTCGGCTTCAGGCTGTGAGGGAGTTAGACAATGGAAAACACAATGGTTGAATCCTCGTTCCCATGGCTTACCCTCCTGGTCGCTCTTCCCGCGCTGGGTGCGCTCCTGCTTGGAGTAACCCCCGCGTTGCGTAAGGGCGCAGGCAAGGGCTTTGCTCTGGTCGTCTCCCTCCTCGAACTCGGTGCTGCTATTGGCGCTGCCATGAGCTTCGACTGGGGTTCGGCTTCTATGTATCAGCTCATCGAATCCGTCTCGTGGATTCCCCAGATGGGCGTTTCATGGGCCCTCGGCGTCAACGCCTTGGCCCTGGTTATGATCCTTCTTGCTGTCATCCTGGTTCCGATCGTTTTGATCGCCGGTTGGAACGAAGATGAAAGCGAAGCGGATGCGGGCTCGTACGCGGCCCTCGTCCTCTTCCTCGAAGCGTTCATGGTCGTCATCTTCGCAGCGTGTGACCTGGTGGTCTTCTACATTGCCTTCGAAGCGATGCTGATCCCGCTGTTCCTGATGATTGGTCGTTACGGTGTCGGCCCGGTTGCCGAGCGTCATGCGGCAGCGATGAAGTTCCTGCTCTACTCGCTCGCCGGCGGTCTGGTTATGCTCGGTGGTCTGATCGCTCTTTGGGCATTCGCTCCAGAGCACTCCGACACCTTCTTCCGCCTCGACACCCTGTCCCAGGTTGCGCCGCTCCTGTCGAGCACAGTGCAGATGGGCGCGTTCGTGTCCTTCATGGTCGCCTTCGCAATCAAGGCTCCGATGGTTCCGGTTCACACCTGGCTCCCCGACACTGCCGCTGTTGCCCGTCCGGGCACGTCGGTTCTGCTCGTTGGCGTGCTGGACAAGATCGGCACCTTCGGCATGATCACCCTCTGCCTGCGCCTCTTCCCGGAAGCTTCCTTCGAAGCGCGCTGGGTCCTCTGCGCACTGGCAGTCCTGTCGATCATCTGGGGCGGTCTTGCTGCTAACGGCCAGGACGACATCATGCGCCTCGTGTCCTACACGTCCGTGTCGCACTTCGGCTTCATGGTTTTGGGTATCTTTATCGGCTCGTCGGTCGCCATGGTTGGCGCTATGTTCTACATGGTTGCTCACGGCGTTTCGATCGCAGCGATGTTTATCCTCTCCGGTTGGCTGTCGCGTCGCGGTGGTACCCAGGACATGAACGCATACTCGGGTATGCAGCGCGTGACCCCGGTTCTTGCCGGCCTCTGGCTGGTTTCCGGTCTTGCATCGATCGCACTGCCCGGTCTGTCAGGCTTCGTTCCTGAATACCTTGTCCTCATGGGTACGTGGCAGGTGAATATCGTGCTGGCGGTCTTCGCGCTACTCGGCGTGATCATCGCTGCCGTGTACGTCTTGATGCCTTACCAGCGTGTCTTCACCGGTGGCCCCGTCGCCGGCAAGGATGCACTGCCTGACTTGAACACTCGTGAAAAGTCAGTGATGGCCCCGCTGCTCATTGCAATGGTTGTTCTCGGTATCTGGTCTGCGCCACTTGTCGGTGCACTGACCCCGATCGGTGAAGATCTTGCTCTTGGCACTGCCGATACTGCCGCAACGGCAGTTCTTGAAGGGAGCTCGAATTGAATCTCTTGCAAGCAGCAAACTTTAGCGCTCCGCAGATTGCGTGGGTGACGCTCATTCCGATCATCGTCGTCTTCGGCGGCGCGGTCTTGGGCGTGCTCATCGAAGCATTTGCTCCCCGCAAGACCCGTCGCACGCTGGTCATTGCCGTCGCTCTGCTGACGACTCTGGCCGCAGCCGCGGTGCTCGCTACGCGGTGGTTCCCGGTTCTTGACAAGCCCACTTCCATTGGTGAGTACATCGAGGACCCGCTGACGATCGGTGCCCAGTTCGTCCTGACCATCGTCGCGTTCTTTGCGATCCTGGTGATGGCCGATCGCACTGTTGTTGGTGACGGCGCTTTCGCCGGTCAGCCTTCGGACCGCCCCGGTTCGCAGGATGAAGAGCGTTCCGATACTCAGAACTACCAGCGTTCGGAAATGTTCCCGCTGACCCTGTTCAGCTTGGGTGGCATGATGTTGTTCCCGGCAGCTGATTCCTACATCATGCTGTTCGTGGCTCTTGAAGTCATGTCGCTTCCGCTCTACATTCTGGCCGCCACCGCGCGTCGTCGCCGTCAGCTCAGCCAGGAAGCAGGCATGAAGTACTTCATCCTGGGTGCATTCGCATCCGGCTTCCTGCTGATGGGTTCGGCGCTCCTCTACGGTTTCACCGGCTCCCTGAAAATCTCCGATGCTGCAGCAGTCGTCCCGACCGCGAGCGGTCTTGATTGGCTGGCAGTTGTTGGCGTCTTCATGATCATGGTCGGCTTGCTGTTCAAGGTGGGTGCTGCTCCGTTCCATGCCTGGACGCCCGACGTGTACACCGGTGCTCCGACCCCGGTTACCGGCTTCATGGCGGCAGCCGTGAAGATGGCGGCCTTCGGTGCGATGGTGCGCTTCTACCAGACGATCGCAGCACTGCTTCAGTGGGACCTGGTTCCGGTTCTGATTACAGTTGCCGTTCTGACCATGCTGGTTGGCACCTTCACCGGTATCGTTCAGACCGATGTGAAGCGTATGCTTGCCTTCTCGTCGATCGCGCACGCAGGCTTCATCCTGATCGGTGTTTTCTCGCTGGCTCAGGGCTCCGCTGGCCACGTCCTCTACTACGTGCTGGCATACGGGCTGGCAACGGTTGGCGCATTCGGTGTCATCACTCTGGTTCGCTCTGCGACTGCTGAAGGTGAACCCGGTGGCGAGGCAACGGCTCTGGATCGCTGGGCAGGCCTTGGCAAGAAGAACCCGCTGATGGCGGCATCCATGCTTGTCTTCCTACTCTCGTTTGCTGGCATTCCGTTGACGGCTGGTTTCGTTGGCAAGTTCGTCGTGTTCTCCGATGGGTTCGCCGGTGGCTTCGGCTGGCTCGTGGCGCTTGCTTTGGCGTGTTCCGCAGTGACGGCCTTCTACTACTTCCGCCTGGTTCGCCTGATGTTCTTCACCGAGCCGACTGAGAATTCAGTGGTTGTCCGTTCTGAAGGCATGACCTTCATCGCGGTCCTGATCTTGGCACTTGCGACGATTGTGCTAGGCGTCTTCCCCGGTCCCGTTTTGTCGATTCTGTCAAACATCGTCATACTTTTGCCGTGACCGTTTCTACGCCAGATCTCCATGTTCCCGACCTCGAGTCCCGAATTCTTCCGGGGCTCGAGGTCGTCGAGCGTCGCCTGTACGAATCAGTGACGGGGTCGCGTGACCTCGTTGATGACCTGACCAGCCACCTTGCTCTTGCAGGTGGGAAGCGACTTCGCCCCCTCCTCGCGCTGGTGTGCGCGCAGCTGGGTGACCCGGAACGTGCGCTCAGTGACGAGGTCATTCGCGGTGCGACTGCCGTTGAAATGACACATCTCGCGTCGCTCTACCATGATGACGTTATGGACTCAGCGCCGACCAGGCGTGGCGTTCCGTCGGCTCAGCACGTGTGGGGCAATAATCGTGCGATCCTCGCTGGTGACGTGCTTTTTGCGCGGGCGTCGATGCTGATCACGACGCTTGGTCCTGAGATGGTTCGCTACCATGCGAAGACCTTCGAACGTCTCTGCATCGGTCAGCTGAATGAAACCTTCGGTCCGACTGAAGAAGACGACCGCGTCGACTTCTACTTGAAGGTTCTGTCGGATAAGACCGGCTCGCTGGTCGCAACGGCCGCGTACTTTGGTGCGTGTCTGTCGGGTGCTTCTGATGACATTGCTGCGATCGTCTCTGAGTTCGGCGAACGCATTGGTGTGGCATTCCAGATCGCTGACGACGTCCTTGACCTTGCGTCCGATCAGTCTGGTAAGACACCGGGTACTGATCTGCGTGAGGGTGTAGACACCCTGCCGATTCTGCTCCTGCGTCGTCGTGTTGCTGAGGGCACGATCGATGAAGCGGGGAAGCAGATTCTGGCTGAACGTGACGCTGATCTGTCGTCGGATGAAGCTCTCGGTGCCCTGGTAGCGAAGATTCGTGTCCATGATTGCTTGGAGGAAACGCGTGCGCTGGCTCGTCAGTGGTCAGATAGTGCGATCGAGGTGCTCGACTCTCTGCCCGATGGTGAACCGAAGCAGGCACTCATCGCGTTTGCTCACCTGATGGTGGATCGTTTGGTCTGACTTCGACAGTTGTTTTCATCTGTGTGCCCCGTAGCTGTGACTGTGGGGCACACAGTGCTTTACGGGGAGTCTCTTCTCTTTCGCCCGAGCGTGTTTCGCACGTCAGAAGGACAGTGGGTGAGATATTGGCTGGGAGCCGGGACGAGGCCACGCTCCCTGCCAAGAGTTCGTTCGAGCCTCGTGCGCGAACCCAACCGGAGCATCAGAGAAGGTGAAACTCTCCACCAAATGGGTGAAGCCGGTTACGAAATGGCGAGATTTGCGCGATCGACACTAGGATCAACACAGATAGATTTTCAAGTTGTCCTGTTTGCGTAAATCAAAACGCGTGGGGCTTCGAAGGGAGAACGGGTTGACTGCGCTCAACGTTGCTGTCATTGGTGCTGGTCCTGCGGGTATTTATGCCTCCGATATTTTGTCGAAGTCTGGGTTGGACGTGAACATCGACCTCTTCGAGCGTCTGCCCGCTCCCTACGGTCTGGTCCGCTACGGTGTTGCCCCCGACCACCCGCGTATTAAGCAGATCATTGTTGCCTTGTACAAGATCCTGCAGCGCGGTGACATTCGACTGCTGGGCAACGTTGAAATCGGTCGCGACGTCACGATCGATGATCTGCGCGAACACTACGATGCGGTCATTATCGCGACGGGTGCCGACCGTGATGCTCCGCTGAATATTCCCGGCGTTGATCTGCCGGAGTCCTACGGTGCAGCCGATTTCGTGTCCTGGTACGACGGCAACCCGGATTACCCGCGCACCTGGCCGCTTGAGGCGAAGGAAATCGCGGTCGTGGGTGTTGGCAATGTTGCGTTGGACGTTGCGCGGGTTCTGGCGAAGCACGCCGAAGACATGATGGTCACCGAGGTTCCTGAAAACGTCGCAGAGGGGCTGAAGAACAATCCCGTCACCGACGTGCACGTTTTCGGTCGTCGAGGTCCCGCACAGGTGAAGTTCACCCCGTTGGAACTGCGCGAACTGGGCAAGGTGCCCGACGTTGACATCATCGTTTCTGAAGAAGACTTCGACTTCGATGAGGGCAGTGAACAGGCTCTGCGCGAATCCAACCAGCAGCGCCAGGTTGTCAAGACTCTGACGAACTACGCGATGGCTGACGAGGATGAACACACGGCAAGCCGTCGCATCCACATTCACCTGTTCCAGTCGCCGGCCGAGATTGTTGCCGATGACAAGGGGCATGTGAAGGCGATTCGTACCGAGCGTACGGAGCTGACTGGCGATGGAAACGTGCGTGGCACGGGTGTCATCACGACGTGGCCGGTGCAGGCGGTTTATCGCGCTGTCGGCTACTACTCGTCGCCGATTCCTGGCCTGCCGTTCGATACTGCTCGCGGCGTTGTCCCGAACGTTGAGGGCCGAGTTGTTCCGACGCCGGAGGCGAGCGAGGACGAGGCTCTGACGGGCATGTACGCCACCGGTTGGATTAAGCGTGGTCCGGTTGGTCTGATTGGTTCGACGAAGTCTGATGCTCAGCAGACGATCTCCCACTTGGTGGAGGATGCGAATGCTGGACGTCTGCACGCGTCCTCGTCCGCGGTGGGCCACGAAGCGATGGTGAACCTGCTGAACGAGCGTGGCGTCGAATTCACGACCTGGGAAGGCTGGGAACTGCTTGATGAATACGAGCGTGCACTCGGCTCCGAATACGGCGAGCTTCCCGAAGGTCGTGGCGTGCGTGAGCGCGTGAAGGTTGTTTCCCGTCGCGCGATGACAGACATTTCACGAGGTTCCGATTCGAAGCCCACTGACCTGATTGGTCAGATGGGAGAGATGGGTGTTCCTTCAGCTCCCGAGCGTTTCGATGACTACACCGGTCCGGGACGAAGCAAGTAACGTTTTCCTTGTGTGGGCGGGCAGTGCTTTTCTCAGGCCTGCCCGCCCCTTGTTTCAAGGGCAATGCTGATCCCCGCGAGGGCGCTCGTTGGCGATAAGAGGCAGATTTCAGATAGTGTTCCGATTGTTTTCAGGGCTTACCCAGACAGTTCTCATATTCTGTTTCTATGACGCAGCGTAGATATCACAACGGCTTGAAGACGGCGTTCCTGCTGGGAGGCATGTGGGCGCTTCTACTGGTGATTGGTGGTTTGATTGCCGGTTCAACCGGTCGATCAATCTGGATTTGGATCTTTGCGGGTATTGGATTGGTTCAGACCGCAGTGTCCTACTGGAACTCGGCAACAATTGCACTGCGATCAATGAACGCTTATCAGGTGACGCGGGAAGAACGGCCTGACCTGTATCGAATTGTTGAAGAGCTGGCTGCGCGTGCAAATCAGCCGGTGCCTTCCATTTGGGTCGCTCCGACTATGACTCCGAATGCGTTCGCAACGGGGCGCGACCCGAACCATGCAGCCGTGTGTTGTACCGAAGGCATCCTTGAAATATTGGGCGAGCGCGAGCTACGTGGCGTCCTGGGGCATGAACTGATGCACGTCTACAATCGTGACATCCTGACCTCGTCCGTTGCGGCGGGTATTGCTGGTCTGATCGGATCAGTCGCGCAATTCCTCATGTTCTTCGGTGGTGGGAGCAGGCGTGATGGCGAAGGCGGGGGAGTGGGCATTATCGGTTCGATCCTCATCGCCCTTCTGGCGCCGTTTGCTGCGACCCTCATTCAGTTCTCCCTGTCGCGCACCCGCGAGTTCGACGCGGACGAGGACGGATCGAAACTGACTGGAGATCCTCTGGCCTTAGCCTCCGCATTGCGCAAGCTGGAGCAGGTCACGGCACACCGTCCAATGGAACAAACTCCGGCCAACCAATCCGTTGCTGCCATGATGATCGCCAATCCCTTCGGCAAGGTGCGCAATCTGTTCTCAACGCACCCGTCAATGGATGAGCGTTGCGCGCGCCTCGAAAAAATGGCCGGCTACTGACCCTCTTCCTGTTTGCGCAACGGGCGGAACGAGGTCGCATCTGCTCGCCCAACGTGCATCACACTTGGGTGAAAGTCGTCACATGGACTGTATAAGGCGGGCGGGGTGGGAGCATTCGCTTCCACCCCGCCCGGCCTCGTGAATCGAAAAATCAGCGGTAGTTCACGAACTGTAACGCGACATCAATGTTCTCGCCGGCCGGGCCCTTCAACAGTGCAATCACAGCTTGAAGGTCATCACGAGACTTCGAAGAAACGCGAAGTTCGTCACCCTGAATCTGGGCTTTCACACCCTTCGGGCCCTCATCACGGATGAGCTTCGCGATCTTCTTCGCAGCATCCTGAGCAATACCTTCACGCAGGGGAGTGACCAACTTGTAGATCTTGCCCGACGGCTTCGGCTCGCGATCCTTATAGTCCAGGCTCTTCAAAGAAATGCCGCGACGAATCAGCTTTGTCTGCAGAACATCAAGGATTGCAAGGACTCGATCGGCGGAATTCGCTTCCATTTCAATCGCGTCACCGCTCAACTTGATCGCTGCATTAACGTTACGGAAGTCGTAACGCGTCGAAATTTCCTTCGCAGCTTGGTTCACTGCGTTATCAACTTCCTGACGATCCAACTTGGAAACAATATCGAACGAGGAATCTGCCATGGGCTTTCCCTTCCTTGTAAATGCGCGGTTCGTGGGCAGGTGAGTCCGACCAGCGGTCCGCCGATTGGCGTTGAGGATAATTTATCTGTTATTCTTCCACGGCACCGAAAAAATTGGTGCACGGCGGGGTACCCGAGCGGCCAAAGGGAGCTGACTGTAAATCAGCCGCGTAAGCTACGGGGGTTCGAATCCCTCCCCCGCCACCATCTTGGATGTATCCAAGATCCATCGTGTGAGGTCATTCTCAGACTGACAGATTGCTAAAGCAATTGGAACTGAGATAGGCTCTTTCGCGTTGCCCCGATAGCTCAGTCGGCAGAGCGTCTCCATGGTAAGGAGAAGGTCAAGGGTTCGATTCCCTTTCGGGGCTCAGGTAGCGACGAGGGTCGCGCCATTGCGGCGGGGTAGCTCAGCTGGTCAGAGCGCACGACTCATAATCGTGAGGTCGCGGGTTCGAGCCCCGCCCCCGCTACCAGATATCAGGTCGCGCGCCGACAAACTACTGAAGCAAAAGAGGACACACCGTGGCAAGCAAGTCTCAGGATGTTCGCCCCAAGATCACTCTGGCCTGCTCGGAGTGCAAGGAGCGCAACTACATCACCAAGAAGAACCGTCGTAACACGCCGGATCGTCTGGAACTCGCGAAGTACTGCCCGCGTTGCCGCAAGTCCACTGCGCACCGCGAGACTCGCTGAGTAAGCAGTAAATAATCCCCGAAGCACGTGCTTCGGGGATTTTTGTTTGCCCAGATTCTGCTCAGATTCAGGTCGCGTTGAACCGGCCTCGAAGGTACGCCGGTGGGAATGGCTAGGGGAGTTGTGCTCGCTCGAACGTGACCGCGACGGTTGTTCCCTGACCGAGGTCGCTGTCCAACGCGATCTGAGCATTGTGGTAGTTGACCGCGTGCTTAACAATCGACAGGCCCAACCCGGTTCCACCAGACTCTTTCGAATGGCTCTTATCGACGCGGTAGAATCGCTCAAAAATACGCTCCTGCTCTTCGGGGGCAATGCCGATTCCCTCGTCGCGAACATTGAGCTCAACCGTTTGATCGGTCGTAGTAACACCGATGGTGACCGTCGATGACGGGTGTGAGTACTTCAGGGCGTTATCGGCAAGATTGAATACGATTTCGTAGATCAATCGACGAATTGCGAGGATCATGCCGTCGTTTCCTTCAAGTGCAAAGCGAATATTCTTCGCCTGCGCTGAAGGCTGAAGCGTATCAACGACTTCGCGACACACAGCTAGAAGTGACACCGGCTCCTTTGGAGCATCGACTCCTTCATCTAGGTGAGAAAGCTGGATGACGTCATCAATAAGATCAACAAGACGCGATGACTCATGGCGAATATGCCCAACAAAACGAGGCAAATCCTCCCCGTCAACAAAACCGCTCTCGATCAGTTCAGCTGAGCCAATAATGCCCTGCAAAGGCGTTTTCAATTCGTGCGACACATTCGCGGTAAATTCACGGCGAATTTTTTCGTGTGTTGCTTGAACCGTCACATCGAACGCCAGAATCACCACCCCAACGGGCTGACCATCAGAATCGATCCTGCTGCAATCAAACTGGAATTCTCGATCACCTATAGGCAAACGGAGTGAAGAGAAACCAATCTTTTTTCCGCGTTCGATGCCATCCCACAACGCATGCCCGTGATGAATGGTCCGCAAGTTGGTACCGACGCAGGTGGTATCCGTGTTAAACAATCGCTGAGCTGCTGGATTGATGGATAGTACGCGATAGTTTTCGTCCAGAAGGATGAGGCCCTCGCGAATATTGCTTGTGATCAACGTGAACTCATCGCTCCGCCTGCGAACGGTCGCAAGTTGAGTCTTCAACTCATTGTGCTGAGCGTCGATACGCTCTAGCGTCGGAGTCAGCTCAACGTAGGTATCGTTCAACAGTGGCTGATCCAGATCGATGCTGTTGAGTGGCTCAATAATTCGCCGGGATATTCGATGAGCAACAAAAGCTGAGATGAGCATGGCACTCAGGATTACTGCCAGTACCGGGACGATCGCTCCAATAGCAAGGGACACGACGGTTGCCCTGCTTATTGAAATGCGAAGAATGGTGCCGTCGGGAAGGCGTTCGGCTTCGTAGAGGGTTTGCTCAGTCAGCGTCGACGAATAACGAGAGCTTGAACCATGCCCATTCGCGCGTGCCTCAGCGATCTCTTCACGGTCAAAATGGTTCTTCAGCGTAGCCGGAGCCGCCTCGCTGTCGTAGATGACACTGCCGTCGGCATCGACCCACGTCAATCGGTAGACTCCCGGCTTAAAGTCTTGCAGGTAGTTTTCTCCAGATACCTGGACGCCATGGACCGCGCACTCTAATTCGTCGCGTAACTGGTGGTCTTGAATCGACGTGAAGTAGTGCCACAGGGTGGCTGAAATGACGCAGAAAGATACCAGGAGAACCGTCGCAGACGCTCCCAAAATCGAACGGAAAACACGAGTTGTCAGTCTTTGCTTACCCACCGATACCCTACGTTCCTCAAAGTTTCGATCTTTGATGCGTACGGTCCAAGTTTTCCTCTGAGTGTGCGAATGTGCATATCCAGGGTTCTGCTATCACCGATATAGTCGGTTTCCCACACGTCCCAGAAGATTTGCTCGCGTGTGAATGCCGTTCCCGGGCGTGAAAGAAGCAGTCGCAATAGAGCGAATTCTTTCGCAGTTAGGAAGATGCGTTCGTCGCCGATAAAGACTGTATACTCATCGAAGTTCACGACGAGATCACCGTGGGTGAAGACATCCGCAAGACGGTCTGGTTCTGTGCGACGTAAAACAGCTTTCACTCGTGAAACGAGTTCGAGCACGGAGAACGGCTTCACCAGATAATCGTCGGCTCCCATGTCAAGAGTCTTAATCTTGTCGAACTCTTGGCCCTTTGCGGTTGCCATGATGACGGGTAAATCTTTGAGCGTGGATGATGCGCGCATACGACGGAGTAACTCAATGCCATCGATGCCAGGAAGCATGACGTCAAGAACGACCAGCTGGGGACGTTCTTTCTGCAGGGCTTCCCAAAACGACGTGCCATCGTCGAAACTGCGAGCTTCGAAGCCGGTAGCGCGCAGAGTATGCACTTCGATATCTCGAGTGCTGGCATCGTCTTCGACACACCAAATCAATTAGATTTCATCCTCGTGTTGTCCCGTGACGGAGAAAACAATCCACTCCGCAATGTTCGTGGCGTGATCGCCGATACGTTCAAAATACTTTGCAATGATCAATAAATCGAGCGCAAGCTCTCCGTCGGTCGAACCGTTCGCAATCATGTGAATGATATTTGATTTCATCTGATTGAAATAGGAATCTACGATGTCGTCATCGGCCACAACACCCAGCGCTTTATCGACATCGCGGGCAACGAACGCCTGGATCGCGTTGGAGAGCATGGAACGTGTTGCTTCAGCCATCATGCTGGTCGTATCAATGTCAGGCAGGTGCCGTCCGTTAAAGAAGGCGACGATTTCGGTGATCTCTTGTGCTTGATCGCCAATTCGTTTCATGTCGGTGATCATCTTTAACGCGGCCGAGACAAGATGCAGGTCTTTCGCAACAGGTTGTTCGTGCAGAACAAGGGCAAGACACCTGCGTTCGATTGTGCGCTCTGTTTGCCGGATTTCTTCGGAGAGTTCTTGGACGTACTGGATCGACTCGATATTGCCCAACGCGAGAGCCTTTTCAGCTCCCAATATTGCTTCTTCACATAGTGACCCCATGGTGATGAGTTCGCTGGTCAGTGTGTTCAGGTGGCGTTCAAATTTGATTCTCATTGGGATTCCTTATCCGAAGCGGCCGGTGATGTAGGATTCTGTGCGTTCATGTTGAGGGCGATCAAAGACCTCGTGCGTTCTGCCAACTTCGATGAGCTCACCCAGGAGGAAGAATGCGGTGTAGTCGGAGATACGTGCGGCTTGCTGAAGGTTGTGCGTGACGATGACGATCGTGTAGTCCTCTTTCAGCTCGCCGACGAGGTCTTCGACGCGTGCCGTTGAGATCGGATCCAGTGCGCTGGTGGGTTCGTCCATGAGGACGATACGAGGCTCCACAGCGAGCGCTCGAGCAATGCAGAGGCGTTGCTGTTGGCCTCCCGACAATCCCAGAGCGTTTTTGTGAAGACGGTCCTTTACCTCTTCCCAGATTGCGGCTCTGGTGAGTGCTTGTTCGACGATTAGATCAAGGTCCTTCTTCTTACGGATGCCGTGTGTTCGCGGACCGTAAGCGACGTTGTCGTAGATGCTCATTGGAAACGGATTCGGTTTCTGGAAGACCATCCCGATTTCACGTCGTAGATCGTTGACGTCAACGTCCCTGTCAAAGATGTCGTTGCCGTCGTAGCGGACCTCTCCGTTGATACGCACGGTGGGAACAAGGTCGTTCATCCGATTGAGGGTCTTAAGGAATGTTGATTTTCCGCAACCGGATGGGCCGATGAGTGCGGTGACAGTGTTTTCGGGGATGTCGAGGCTAACGTTTTTCAAGGCTTGATGTTCGCCGTACCAGAGGCAGAGGTCGCTTGCACTCATAATCGGATTCATACAGCTCGTTTCCTTTCGAAATAGCGACCTGTTTGCGTCGCGATACCGTTGATAATCAGGGGGAGGATCAGTAATAGCGCTCCAAGTGCGAAAGCGACTGTGAAATCGCCGTTTTCTTTGGCGTAGACGTAGAGACTGACGGAAAGAGTCGCGCCGGGAGAATGGAGGGAGTCGAAGAACCCGTGCACTGTGTGAGCGAAACCCGCCGTGAAGAGCAGAGCCGCGGACTCGCCCAGAATTCTTCCGACAGATAGGATGCAACCGGTGATGACGCCGTCGATGGCCTGAGGAAGAACGACCGTGCGGATTGTCCGCCACTTTCCTGCTCCCAATCCGAATGCGCCTTCGCGATAGCTTTGTGGCACGGATTTCAGGGATTCTTGAGTGCTCCGGATGACGGTCGGAAGATTCATAATGACCAGGGTGAGAGCGCCTGCCAGGAGGGAGGTTCCGATCGTGTTTGAGAACAGGAGCATTCCGACAAGACCAAAGATGATCGACGGGATTCCGGCGAGAGTTTCTGTGGCGTATTCGATGGTCTGAACGATCCGCTTGTTCGTTGCGTACTCGTTCAAATAGATCGCGGCTCCGACTCCCAGCGGGATGACAAAAGCGAGGGTCGCAAGAACGATATACAGGGTGTTCAAAATGTCGGGAAGAATGCCGACTCGCTTGCCAATGTAACTGGGCGCGGTTGAGAGCATTTCCCATGTGATGTGGGGGATTCCTTGCGCAAGGACGTAGATCATCAGGCTGATGGCCAAGGTGACGGTGAGTGCGGTACTCAGGTACATCGCCGTTGAAACAGCGATGGCGTAGATGCGCCGGGACAGGCGTGGTCGTGTGTTCCGCATGCGTTTACTTCTTTTCTTTTTTCACCATGACGTTCAACGAGAGGTTGATTGCCAGAATGAACAGGAATAGAACCAGCGCGATCGAAAACAGAGCTTGGCGTTGGAGTCCGGCGGAATATGACATTTCAGAAGCGACTGCCGTTGTCAGGAACCGTACGGATTGGAACAGTGAATTCGGCATATTTGGCGCATTTCCGGCGACCATCATGACGGCCATGGCTTCCCCGATGGCTCGTCCGATACCAAGAACGATCGATGTTGCGATTCCGCTTTTTGCTGTCGGAACGGATACGCGGAAGATAGTTTCCAGAGGGGTGGCGCCTAGGGCCAGTGAGGCCTCTTCCAGTTCACGAGGCACTGCGTCGAGCGCGGTGATCGACATTTTGATGATCGAGGGCAGGATCATGACTGCCAGCACGATGATCGCTGCGAGGAGTGTCGCGCCGTCCGGCACGCTGAATGTCGCACGGATGAAGGGGACGAGCACGATCATGCCGACCAAGCCGAAGACAACGGATGGCACTCCGGCAAGCAGGTTGACGATTGTTTCTACGCTTCGTCGCAGTCGTAAGGGAGCGATCTTTGCAAGAAATACCGCGGTGAAGAATCCCAGCGGAACGCCCAGAAGGATGGCTCCGGCAGTGCCGTAAATGCTGGAGAGAATAAACGGCGCAATCCCGTAGAGGGGCGGAGTTGAGGTCGAGGCCCACTGGGTTCCGAAAAGGAAAGGAATGACGCCAATCGAGTGGATAGCTGGTAGGCCGGAGACAATGAGGAAGACGGTAATGAGGATGACCGAGAGAACACTGATTGTCCCTAATACGAGGAAAAGGCCGTGGAGGACCTTTTCAAGGTTGCGGGCGTATTTCATGAGTGTGCCGGAACCGCTCCGCTAGACAGGATCAGCTCGTAGGCGTTTTCCGACGTGGCGAAGTCAAAGAACTTTTGTGCGTTCTCAGAAAGAGCGCTTCCTTCCTTCGTGACAAGAACGAAGGGGCGCTGAATGACGTAGGTTCCGTTTTGGGTGTTTTCTTCGGTGGGCTGGACTCCGTCCACGCTCAGAGCGTGGACGGAGTCGTTGACGGAAGCTTCAGCTGCGTATCCGATTGCTGCAGGGTTTTGCGATACGGCGGTGATGACGTCGCCCGTCGAGGTGAGCTCTTGACGGTATTTGTTCTGATCTTCAGTTTGAGTGATGGATTCGAAGCCGTCTCGGGTTCCGGATCCGGCTTCACGGCCGATAAGAACGATCTCCTCATTGTTTCCACCGATCTCAGACCAGTTGGTGATGTTGCCGGTGTAGATGTCGGCAATTTGTTCGACGCTCAGGTCAGTGATGGGGTTGTTGGGATTGACAACAACGGCGATTGCTTCGCGTGCAAGAAGCGTTTCTTTCAGTCCAAGGGCTTTTTCTTCGTCCTTGAGGCTTCGCGATGACAAGCCAATGTCGGTTCGTCCGTCTTTGACCGCTTGGATTCCGGATCCAGAACCCGTCGGGTTGTAGGTGAATGCGATGCCGGTTTCGTTAGTGAATGATTCGCCGAGGCTCCCGATGAGCTTTTCCATGGATGTTGAGCCTTCGGTGGAAACGCCACTTCCTTGGTTGGGAGCGCATGCGGCGAGTGCAAGGGGCAGTAGGGTTCCGGCAGCGAGAGTTGTGATGATTTTCTTCATCAGGTCTTTCTCCTTCAACGTGATCGATGATGACCACGCTCAAGTCTGAAAGACGGATGTAAGGGGCAAAGATGAAGAATGTCAACTCTATGTAAATTTTTCCCGTGCCGATGTTTTAGGGGAGTTGCCAATTGATTGGCGTTGCTCCTTGAGCCCGAAGAAGGTCATTTGCCTTCGAGAAAGGCCTCGAACCAAAAAACCCGCGACGTGCTGACAAAGGGGATGGGTGCACCGACTTGATGATCGGGAAGCGGTTCAGTCGCGGTTCCAGCGTCTGTGCCGGTCGGCCCCAGAGGATTGCCACCAGCGGTTGTGGTGTGCCCTCGTCATCTGTGCGGGCAACAAGAGCATCGATCGCGCATTCGGTGACCTCCTCCCACCCGCGTTTCTGGTGTGAGCCTGGGGCACCCGGGCGAACCGTGAGCACTCTGTTGAGCAGACAGACTCCCTCGCGCGCCCACGGCGTCAAGTCACCGGATGTCGGTCGCGGGAGGCCTAGGTCCGACTCCAGTTCGGTGAAAATATTGACGAGGGACCGCGGAATCGGTGTCCCCGGAGTGACGGAGAAACTGAGCCCCATCGCGTGCCCGGGCGTGGGATATGGATCTTGACCGACGATCAGTACTTTCACGTCGTTAAATGGGTAGGTGAACGCTCGCAGTACATCCGTACCAGCGGGCAGATAGTTGTGCCCGGCTTTGATTTCTTTGCGGAGCATTACTCCCAACTCATGAATCTTGTCTTCAACGGGCGCCAAGGCTTCAGCCCATCCGGGATCGATGAGATTGATAAGCGGTTGAGGAGCAACGTCATTCATATGCTCAGATTAGTGCGATCGAAGCCGCGATGTTTATCTGATTGTGATACGTGGCGAGGCCTCGGCGCGCCGGCGTCTTCTTCGGCATCGAAACGTGCGTGACGTTAGGCTAAAAGGGTGAGTTCAGTTAACCCTCGTGATGAATTTGATGTTGCCGGCGAAGATATGCCTGTCGGTATGCACCGCCCTCAGCCGTCGAAGTGGAAGTCAGTCTGGCCATTCCTGGTCATTCTGATCGTTGTTCCTCTACTGGCTTGGGGAGCAAGTAGCCTTCTGACGAACAGGCCGACCTCGTCGAATACGACTGTCGCCTCTTCAGGGCAATCCGAAGCGCAGTCGGCTCAGTCGACACCTGAAACCACCCAGTCTGCTCCCGCTGAACAGGCTGAATCTGCTCGGTCGGAACCGGTAACCGAACCGGAATCAACGCCCGCCCCGGCGAACGAACCCATCGTTGACACCAACGTGAAGATTTCAGTGCTGAACGGTACCGGCCGAAACGGTTTGGCAGCTCAGACCGCCGAAGAGCTCACCGCAGCAGGCTTTGCCGGTGCCGCGACGGGCAACGCAACCGGTTGGAGAACCGACGTTTCAACCGTTTACTACCAGGATCCGAACTTGGAAGCCAGCGCGCGAGCAGTTGCCGAAGCT
This sequence comes from Actinotignum sp. usb-actsch-rep-73, assembly GCF_059082735.1. Taxonomy (NCBI): domain Bacteria; kingdom Bacillati; phylum Actinomycetota; class Actinomycetes; order Actinomycetales; family Actinomycetaceae; genus Actinotignum; species Actinotignum sp. usb-actsch-rep-73. Next base: position 66,831 of record NZ_JBHNPV010000064.1, read on the forward strand.
GTCGGCATCACGAACGTTCAGCAGTCGAATAACATCGGCGATTCAGATATTGTCGTTCTGTTGAGGTAGTCCCGCTTCGCGCTCTAGGCGCGAACGCGACACTAGCAGGAGTGGTCAGTCGAAAATCGACTGGCCACTTTGCTGTTTGCGCCCACAGCGAACCCCGTTTGCCTCGTCTTGCACTCGAAAGGGGAGAGTGCCAAACTTGAGTTAGCACTCGCCACGGCAGAGTGATAAAACCAGCGGGAAGGTGAGGGGCGTTCGGCATCTGGAAAGGCCAGATGAACAGCGTTCCGTCCGTCGCGGGCACCATCCCCAATCCGCACCGCGGAAGGAAATACACACCAATGGCAAAGATCATTCACTTCGACGAGGACGCACGTCGCGGCATGGAACGTGGCCTGAACCTCCTCGCTGATACTGTCAAGGTCACCCTCGGCCCCAAGGGTCGCAACGTTGTTCTCGACAAGAAGTGGGGCGCCCCCACCATCACCAAGGACGGCGTCTCTGTCGCAAAGGAAATCGACCTTGAGGATCCGTTCGAGCGCATTGGCGCCGAACTGGTGAAAGAAGTTGCTAAAAAGACCGACGACGTTGCGGGTGACGGCACGACCACCGCAACCGTTCTCGCTCAGGCGCTCGTCCGTGAAGGCCTCCGTAACGTTGCAGCCGGCTCGAACCCGATCGCTCTCAAGCGCGGTATCGACCAGGCTGTCTCCGCTATCGTCGAACAGCTCCACAACGACTCCAAGCCTGTCGAAACGAGCGAGCAGATCGCAGCAACCGCTTCGATCTCCGCTAACGATCTGGCCATCGGCCAGCTGATCGCTCAGGCATTCGAGAAGGTCGGCGCAGAAGGCGTCGTTACCGTCGAAGAAACCAACTCCTTCGATACCACCCTCGAAACCACCGAAGGTATGCGTTTCGACAAGGGCTTCCTGTCCGCCTACTTCGTCACTGACACCGAGCGCCAGGAAGCCGTCCTCGAGGACGCCTACGTACTCCTTATGGACTCGAAGATCTCGAACGTCAAGGACATCGTCCCCGTTCTCGAGAAGGTCATGCAGACCGGCAAGCCCCTGCTGATCGTCGCCGAAGATGTCGAGGGCGAAGCTCTGGCAACCCTCGTCGTCAACAAGATCCGTGGCACCTTCAAGTCCATCGCCGTCAAGGCACCGGGCTTCGGTGACCGTCGCAAGGCAATGCTCCAGGACATGGCAATCCTGACCGGTGGCCAGGTCATCTCCGAAACCGTTGGCCTTTCCCTTGAAAACGCGGATCTTGAACTGCTTGGTCGCGCACGCAAGGTCGTAGTCTCCAAGGACGAAACCACCATCGTCGAAGGCGCTGGCGAAAAGGAAATGATCGACGCTCGCGTCCGTCAGATCCGCCAGGAGATCGACAACACCGACTCCGACTACGACCGCGAGAAGCTCCAGGAACGCCTCGCCAAGCTCTCCGGTGGCGTTGCCGTCATCAAGTCCGGCGCTGCAACCGAGGTCGAACTCAAGGAACGTAAGCACCGCATCGAAGACGCAGTGCGTAATGCTCGCGCAGCCTCCGAAGAGGGCCTCGTCGCCGGTGGTGGTGTTGCTCTGATCCAGGCCGCTGACCGCGCACTGGCAACCCTCGAAGGCCTGCCTGGCGATGAAGCAACCGGCGTGAACATCGTCCGTGTCGCAATCTCCGCTCCGCTCAAGCAGATCGCTGAGAACGCTGGCTTCGAAGGTGGCGTTGTCGCAGATCGTGTCGCAGCAATGGAACCGGGTCACGGCCTGAACGCAGCAACCGGCGAATATGGCGACCTGATGGCAGCCGGCATCTCTGACCCGGTGAAGGTCACCCGCTCTGCTCTGCAGAACGCTGCTTCGATTGCAGGCATGTTCCTGACCACCGAAGCTGTCGTAGCCGACAAGCCTGAACCGCCGGCACCGGCCGGTGGCGAAGACGCCGGCATGGGTGGCATGTACTGAGCCACTGATGCTCGCGCGCGTCTCGCGTAGCTGAAAACAACCGGGGCCGACCCTGAGATGAGGGTCGGCCCCGACTGTCTCTTCAGACCAGTCGAGCAAGTGGTATCAGGCGTGTCTGTGGAACCATCGGCATTACTCAGGCGTCTGATGTTGGCACCTGGAGCAAACGCCAGTAGACAACCCCATCAGACGCTACGTGAGAGCGTGAAATATGGCTTATGCGCCCACAAAAAGGCCTGCGCTCGCGGCCTCGGCGTCTTCGTAGCTTTGGGCTGCAATTTGCATATGAGATCCGATCGTGTCCAAAGATGCTTCGACCTGCGCTTGTGTGGCTTGCCAGGAAGCGACGCATGTCTGAAAATTTGCTTGCGCAGCGCCTGTCCATGAGCCTTCCAAGGCCTGTAGGTCTGCGAGCATCGTCTGAATCTGCGAACGGATTTCGTTGCTGAGGACACTGACGCGCATAGCGCTCGCTGAGATTTGCGAAGAATCGACGGTGAAAACTGCCATGAGAATCCCTTTCCAATCGTGGTGACGCACATTGAAAAATGGTGCGTACGCCCACGCTAGGAAAGAAAGGACGAAGCAGAAACCGGGCGAGCGCTCAATTGTGGATAAGTCTCACCCGCACACAATGTGGATAAGTCTGGCTTATGCCGGGTTTGCCGGCAGATCCATTGCTTCGATCGCGCTTTCAAGGGACGACGTTGTTTCATCGTCTTCTGGAGCGATAGGCTCTGTAGGAATGACGACCTTCGGCAGGGTGCCGGTCATCGTGAGTTCATCTGCCGGAGTTTCGACCGTAGCAACGTTCTTCTTCAGATGGCGTCGCTTTAAGATGATGGTGCCGGTTGTGGTGAGATCCTCTTCGGGGGCGTCGTCGGAATCATCCGTGTCGTCGGCATCGTCATTGTTGTCACCGCACTGGCAGAGTGCGGAGTTGATTTTTGCTAGTTCGACTTCCAGGTTGAAACGGGCGGCGTCTTCCCACGCGCTTCCCAGTGGTGACTGGTAGAGCGGGTCGTAGGACAGGAGCTTGATAATCAGTGCGCGGCGTGCTTTGAGGAAGGGAGTTTCTTCCAGGTCGGCGAGTTCGTTGCGTAGCTTCTCGCGGTACTTCTTGTATTCCTGTGGGCTTCCGGCCAGCAGTGCGAGGTCGGCATCCACCAGTACCTGGGCGTCCACATCGTCACGCGGTGCGCGGTGCTTGGCGAGGTATCCGATGAGTTCACCGATACGGTTTGTCACGTCTTCGCTGACGCCGAGCGATTCCATGTGCTCGGCGGTGTTGGCGACGCACTCGTTGACGGTCGCCTGCGGGTCGATGCCCTTGAGTTTCACCGCGATGCAACGGTTGAGGGTTGCCCCTCTGTACCATGCGGCGACGCGGAGGACGTCTGGGTCGTGTGTGGTTGCAGAGAGCTCATCGATGCGCGTAAGAACGTTAATCAGATGATGCAGGTTATGCAGAGCCAGGCGCTCGTCGGACCATTCTTCGACAAGTGCGTGCGCTTCTTGAGTTAGTCGGTCAACCGAGGCGGTTGTGCCGAGTTCAATCATGGCGTCAGTAAACGAGCTGATAAGCCATTGTGGTGCTCCAGCACCCATACGCTCACTCCTGTTTTAGGGATATGCCGAAATCATACTCAGGGGATAGGAATAAGGCATTTCCGGTGGCCTACGTCTCATTGTGGATTGAGGAGGCCTGTGCGTTCTCGAAGTGAAAGAAGCGCGTGACAGGCGCGCTGGGTGCGTGGGGCCTACCGGTCTGGATGCTACTTTTCTACGTCGGTGGGGCTGATGGCGGGTGTGTCCGGGTTCGTGTCCGCGGGGGAGTAGAGGAGCGGGAGTTCGATGCGGGCGGTCAGTCCGCCTCCTTTAGTTTTGCTCAGTGTGGCGTTGCCGCGGTGGGCATTGATGATGCCGGCAATGATGGCAAGACCAAGGCCGGAGCCTCCCTGTGTGCGAGCACGTGACGTGTCGGCGCGGTAGAAGCGTTCGAAGACTCGCGATTGGTCTGCTTCTGCGATGCCGGGACCGTGGTCGCGGAATTCGACGATGGCCGTGTCTCCTGTTTTGCCGAGTGCGATTTCGACGGGTGAGCCCGCGGGGGTATAACGGACGATATTGCCAATGAGGTTGGTGAATACCTGCGATATGCGATCGCGGTCGGCTTGCGTCACCAGTGTCATGGGTGGTTTGTGTCCGCTGAGAGACGTCAGGGCAACGGAACGAGTGGGGTCCAGTGCCTGCAGGTCAAATACGGCGTTACCGGCAAGTTTCACCAAGTCGATATCGGTGATTTCAAGGGGGCGTCCCTCGTCCAAGCGAGCCAGGGTCAGCAGGTCTTCGACCAGTGAGGCCATGCGCGTTGATTCTGATTGGATGCGTCCCATGACTTCGTCGACGCGTTCATCGGGAACGCCACCCATGGAGTAGAGCTCGCAGTAGCCGGAGATCGCGGCTAGTGGCGTGCGTAGTTCGTGGGATGCATCAGACACGAAGCGACGGATCTTCTGTTCTGACACTTGTCGAGCGTGGAATGATTGCTCAACCTGGGTCAGCATCGCGTTGAGCGACAGGGACAGAGATCCGACTTCGGTGCTTCCCGGTTGGGAAGGAACGCGTTGTGTGAGGTCGCCGGCCGCAATCTTGCCCGCGGTCGATTCGATTTCTCTCAGGGGAAGCAGGGAACGGCGAACCAAAGTGTGGCCCAGGAATGCGCCGACGAAGACGATGACAACACCGGCGATCGAGAAGTAGGTGCCCGTGGTGCGCAGGGTGCGTTGAACGTCTGTCAGAGGAAGAGCGATCGTCATGGTGCCCAGGGGCGTGTTTGCCGTGGAGGACGCATAGAACGGGAAAGCGACCGCGCGCCAGTTGGAGCCCAGTTTAGTCGAGGGCACGGTAATGGGGTTAGTGATCTCGTCGGAGGTTTCCGAAATCTGCGCAGTTGCAAGCAGATCCGGGATCACGGGTGTTCCCGATGTTTCCAACGTTCCCGGGTAGTAGTAGGTCGTATCGTCGCCGCTTATGGAGCGTGCGTGAATGTAATACAGGGTTGGTAGACCCGAGGTGCCGTCTTTAATCGACGTGTTTTCGCCTCGAATGAAAGAGCTCGCCGTGACGCGCAACTGTTCGTCAATCTGAGACACCAGATGGCGTTGCAGGAGGCCTACCATGACCGTTCCAGACATGATCAGCCCCAGAGCCAACAGGGTTGTAATCAGGGTGACCAGCTGAGTAGAGAGGGGACGACGTTCCCAAAAAGTACGCAGGTGGCCAAGCGGTCCCGAGGAGCTACTCATGTATTCCTCAGTCGTCGGCGCGCAGGATGTATCCGACACCGCGCTTGGTGTGGATCAGTTCGCCGCCCGCACCTTCGACTGCCAACTTGCGACGCAGGTAGGAGATATACGATTCGACGATCGCAACTTCTCCACCCCAGTCGTATTCCCACACGTGATCCAAGATCTGCATCTTCGACACGACGCGTCCCTCATTGATCACCAGGTAGCGAAGAAGCTTGAACTCTGTGGGGGACAGGTCGATTTCGACGCCCGCACGGCTGACCTCGTGCGCATCCTCGTCAATGATCAGGTCGCCGACGCGGAGCTTGCCATCGTCTTCGTCGGAGCCGATGGTGCGTCGCAAGATGGCGCGGATACGGGCAACGACCTCTTCAAGGCCAAAGGGCTTAGTAACGTAGTCGTCGCCACCGACAGTCAGACCCTGGATCTTGTCGCGCATATCGTCGCGTGCGGTCAGGAATAGAACGGGGACTGTCGCTCCTGCTTCGCGCAGGCGACGGGTCACGGTGAATCCGTCCATGTCTGGCAACATGACGTCCAAAACGATCAGGTCAGGGGCCTCGTCCATGGCGATACGGTAGGCGGAGTGGCCATCTTCCGCGGTCAGGACATCGAATCCGGCAAAACGAAGTGATGATGCCAGAAGGTCGCGAATATTCGGCTCGTCGTCAACGACGAGCAGGCGAGCTTCTTCCTCAGTGCCTGTGCGTGTCATATCCATAGTGTGACTGATATTTCTGAATGTTTCCTGAATGGTTTGCGAGAGTCGCATGTGTGCGTGTAAAAGCCCGTTTCTGTGCCACACCATTTATTCAGCACTTATCAACGACCTGTGCATATGGCACGATAGAACTCCAAGAACACAAATGAGAGAACCCGAAAGGACCAGCGATGCTCGATCCGATGAGCCCACCCGATGTGGAGTTCCACTCCGTATCGCCCAAGCTTGCCCAGGTCCGCATCATCACGACGATTCTGACGTTCCTGCCTCTGCTCGCCGGCGGAGTCGCGCTCGCGGTTCTCGTTTCGAAGTGGTGGTGGATCGGATTCGCGGTTGTTGTCATCATGATGGTCTGGTCGCTGGCGATTATTCACCGTCAGGTTCGCGCGATGGCATTTGGCACGGGCGATGACGATTTTTTGATCCGCAAGGGCATTATGTTCCGTCGTCTGACGTTGATTCCTTACGGTCGTATTCAGTATGTGGAACTCTCTGAAGGTCCAATTGCTCGCCACTACGGCATCGCAGAGCTGAAGATTCATACGGCGTCCGCATCGACGGATGCGACGTTGAACGGTGTTCCGGTTGCTGAAGCCGCTCGCCTTCGCGACATGCTTGCCGAGCGTGGCACGGCGGAATTGGCTGGCCTGTGAAAAAATCGAATGAATCCGCCCCTTTGCGCGCCACGCAGGGCGGTGTCTCCGACGAGCAGTGGCGCAAACTGCACCCGGCATCTCCGATTATCCATGCGTGGAAGGCGATCGTGGCTCTGCTTGCGGTTGTCACCTATCAGAATTTCGACATGGTTGCCGATATTGCGAATTCTGATTTTGTTCGCCATCAGGCGCTCTCGCTGGTCGTTGGCGTCATTGTCGGTTCGGCCTTCTTGATTCTTCTTGCGATCGCGCTGTTTTCGTACTTCTCGTGGAAGTTCACGTCTTTCGCCGTTGTCGACGAAGGCGTGTATTACCGCGCTGGCATCTTCGTGAAAACGTTGAAGCACGCTCGCCTGGATCGCATTCAGGCGGTCGATATTCATCATCCGTTGCTGGGGCGTATTTTCGGCTTAGGCAAGATCAACATTGAGGTTGCCGGTGGCGGACAGTCGAATGTCGAATTCGGTTTCCTTAAAACACAGGAATTGGATGATGTGCGCGCTGAAATCTTGGCGCGCGCTGCCGGCGTCTACTCTTCGCCAACTTCCGCTTCTGTGGAGGATGTGCCTCAGTCTGATTCCGCCATCGGATCGGGGGACGAGGCCGGCTCCATCGCTCAGACACCGTCATCGGAACAGGACGGTGCCTCGGTTCCTCAGCGTCCGGTGGTCGCTCCCGAACGAGTCCTGTACACGGTTCCTGTGGGCAGGCTTGTTGCTTCGCTGGTGACGAATATGGGCATGATCATTGCGATCCTGGTTGTGCTTGCCATCTTGGTCATGTCGGTTGTTTTGCTGATCAAAGTCGGAATTGAGGGGACGGCGGGTATCTTCGCTGGTTTTGCAGGTATTATTCCTGTCGTCGCTGCAATCTGGAGTCGTTTCGCAGGCGAATTTAACTTCACTGCAGCCGTTTCCCCGGATGGTATTCGCACTCGTTCGGGTCTTCTGGAAACCCGTAATCAGACGATTCCGCCACGTCGTGTCCACGCTGTTCTTGTTCAGCAGCCGTGGCTTTGGCGTCGCTTCGGCTGGTATCGCGTGAAGATCACGCAGGCTGGCTACGGTGGCAAAACCGATAGTGACAAGTCTCAGCGTTCCGCTGACGTTCTTTTGCCGGTGGGCACTCGCGCTGACGCGGAGCTTGCTCTGTGGCTGGTGATCCGTGACTTGGGTGTGACTGACCCCGTTGCTTTCATCGAAGCTGCTTTGAATGGAACGCGCGAAGGGCAAGGATTCCTTCCCGTTCCGATACGTGCGCGCCTGTTTGATTGGTTCTCTTACAGGCGTCGCGCAGTCGCGCTGACAGATACGTGCTTTGTGATCCGCAAGGGCTGGCTGACCTGGCAGACCGGTTTCATCCCCGTGGAGCGGATTCAATCCCTGGCGATCATTCAAGGTCCGTGGGAGAAAAGGCGCCAGCTGGTTGGTGTGAATGCTTCCATCGTTCCAGGTAGTGCCCCAGAGTTGGCAGGCCACATTGATGAGGAAGCCGGCGTTGCCTTGCTTGAAGAGCTCCGCGCGAAGTCTCAGCTGAAGCGTGCCAGCGAGCCCGCGGAACACTGGATGCTGCGCGTCACGAAGGGTCTTGACGCCCGTCATCAGGATGATCAGAGCGTCTACGCGCCACAGGATGACCCCTCGTGTGAAAGCAGCGTGACCGTAGGTGAAGATAACTTCGATTGTGATCGCGCCGATGTTCAGCTGGAAGCCGATGAATCGAGCGCGGCCTCGTCGATCGAATAACGGCGGGCGAATATCGACTACCGTTGAAGACGCGCGCCCGCGCACACCATCTACTCAAGGCGGCACATTGTGAGTGAGCAACCAGGCAGGCTTGACGTCGGACTCATCGGCATGGGGACGGTCGGTCCTGTCATCGCTTCCGCTCTACGTTCCGTGGGGCATCGAATCGCCGGCGTCGTCGCGCACACGGACGCTGAGCGTGAGCGTGCGGAGATGATGCTCCCGGGCGTGGCGATCATGGATGAAACCGAGGTAATTGCCGCATCGGGCTTGGTGATTCTGGCCGTTCCCGACGGAGAAATCGAGCCTCTGGTCAAGGGCCTTGCCGACATGGGCGCGTGGAAAATGGGGCAGATCGTCTGCCATCTGGCCGGTCCGTTTGGAACCGGGATTCTGGCGCCCGCGCAGGCGAATGGCGCGATTCCGACCGCGATTTACCCCGTTATGACATTCACGGGTATGAGCCTTGATATTCCGCGTCTGTCGGGTACTCCGTTTGCTGTCAGCGCGCCCGCACCTTTCTTGCCGATCGCGCAGGCGCTGGTTGTGGAAATGGGTGGTGAACCCATTGTTGTCGACGAAGATGCTCGCCCGGCAGTCCACGCGGCGCTCACGCTTGGCACGCTTGGGATCGTGACGGCGGTCGTCCAGTCGTTGGCTGGTCTTGAACGTGCTGGGATTGAGGACCCCGCTCTCTTCGCTTCTTCGCTTCTGGCTGGAACGGCAGAAAAAGCGCTGTCTGAAATTGAGCGGGCTTTTGCGGCTCCGATTGCGAACGGCGATACGCAGGTCATTGCTGAACATGTGAAAGCGCTGGCTGGCCTGCTCGCATCCGACGGTGATCGTGATGCTGGGGGTGATTTCGCGGATATCTACCGCGCGCGTGCGCATCAGGCGACCGACATCCTCTATCGACGAGGCCACCTGAGTGATAGAGCGTGCGACTCGATTAAAACGGCGTTGATGGAAGGCGGGCTCTGACGCTGGTTGTCCGCGTCGTGTTGGCGCAGAATTGGCAGTGCATCAGTCAGAAACGTGGGGGAATACTCGCCCTTAGAGGTCGCATATGAGTCTGCCTACTACGACAATGGAAGTATGACGAAACGACCAGTGCTCACTCATACGCGTGAAGAACTTGCCACAGCGCTGAAGCCATTGACCGGCTCGCGAGCTCTGGTGATGACGATGGGCGCCCTGCATTCGGGGCATTTGGAGCTGGTCAAACAGGCGAAGGCGCACGGTGATCACGTCATCGTCACGATTTTCGTGAACCCCACGCAGTTTGCTCCGGGTGAGGACTATGATGCCTACCCGCGCACGCTCGAAGCGGACATGGACGCGCTTGAAACCGTGGGCGCGGATGTCGTGTGGGCACCGAGCCCCGAAGATGCCTACCCCGAGCCCGTCACCGTTTCGATTGATCCCGGTCCGATTGCTCGCGTCCTAGAAGGCAAGACTCGCCCGACCCACTTCGGTGGGGTTGCGCTGGTGTGCACGAAGGTCATGGGGCTCGTTTGCCCAGATGTTGCACTGTTCGGCGAAAAGGATGCTCAGCAACTTGCGATGTTGCGCCATGTGTTCCGCCAGCTCGACGTGCCGGTGACCGTGATCGGCGTTCCGATTGTGCGTGACACCGACGGCGTTGCCCTGTCCAGTCGCAACCGCTACCTGTCTGACGAAGAGCGTGTCCGCGCTCGTGCTCTCAACCAGAGCTTGACGCTGGGTGTTGAAGCGGGTCGTGCGGGCGCACCTGCCACCCAGATTATTGACGTCATACGAGGCCACCTCGAGGCGACCGGAGATATCGACATTGATTACATTGCGCTGGTCGATGATGGAACCTTCGATATCCTGGGCGCCTACGGATCGGCAGAACTGACGTCGGCTGATTCCTTGCATCCCGCGACCTTGAATCAGGCGGGGGAGCGCGAATATCGTCTGCTGCTCGCAGCCAAGGTTGGCACCACGCGCCTGATCGACAATATGTCGTTTGTGGCGCCCGTTGAACAGGGGAATGCTGGTGAGTGAAATCATGCGCTCGATGATCCAGGGCAAGATCCACCGCGCCACCGTCACGGGTGCTGACTTGCACTACGTCGGTTCGATCACCATCGATGAGGAGCTGCTGGACGCGGCGAACATTGCGCCCGGGCAACGAGTCGACGTTGCAGACGTGAACAATGGCAATCGCCTGTCCACCTACACGATCGCCGGTCCGCGAGGCTCCGGTGTCATCCAGCTCAACGGCGCCGCTGCGCACCTCGTGAACCTCGGCGATCTGGTCATCATCATGGCCTACTGCCAGGTTCCAGAGTCCATGGTGAAAGGCTGGGAGCCTGCCGTCGCATTCGTTGACGCTGACAACCATATTGTCGAGGTCGGGTCCTCAGCAGGGACGGTTCCAGAAGACTCTGATCGCGCTCGCGAACTCGGCCTGAAGTCGTCCGGCACGTAGTGCCTCTGGGCCCTCCCCGCGTCCCTTTTTAAAACGGGCAACGGTGGCATAGACATACGTTGAAGTGCCCGGCCTCGTCGATACGAGTGCCAAGGTGGAATAATCCGCGAACTGACGTTGTGCGATGTGGCACTGCACCCACTCGCGTTCCCTATGCGAAATGGGTGCGGTGATGCCGTTAAACTGGCAGGGTGACTGACGTGAATACAAACCCAGCTGCCCCGGAAAACGACGACGCCCCCGAACAGGTGCGTGTCCGCCAAGAAAAGCGCGAGCGCCTGCTTGCCGAAGGAGGCCAGGCCTACCCGGTCGTCCTGGCGATTACCACTTCGATCGCCGATGTTCGTGAAAAGTACGCTCACCTTGAAACCGGCGAAGAAACTCAGGACGAGGTCGGTATTGCCGGTCGCGTGATGCTTGCTCGCAACGGTGGCAAGCTCTGCTTCGCAACCCTGATGGATGGCGCCGGCAACCGTATTCAGGTCATGCTGTCGGCCGCAGAGGTCGGTTTGGATTCGCTGGCTCAGTACAAGACCGACGTGGACCTTGGTGACCACCTGTTCGTGCACGGTCGCGTCATTTCCTCGCGTCGTGGCGAACTGTCGATCATGGCATGCCCCGGCACCGCGCCCGCCGACCTGTTCACGCCCGGCATCAACGAAGGCGCCCCGGTCCCCGCATGGCAGATCGCTGCAAAGGCGATCCGCCCGCTACCGAAGACCTACACCGGAGAAGACGGCACCGAAATGTCCCTGTCTGAGGACCTGCGTGTTCGTCGCCGCTACCTCGACATGATTGTTCGCCCGGCCGCCCGCGACATGGTGCGTATGCGCGCCAATGTTGTGAAGTCGCTGCGCAACTACTTTGATGAAGCTGGCTTTATCGAGATCGAAACGCCGATGCTACAGAACCTGCACGGTGGCGCGGCCGCACGTCCGTTTTCGACTCACATGAACGCCTACGACACCGAGCTGTTCCTGCGCATTGCGCCCGAGCTCTTCCTCAAGCGTGCGGTTGTCGGCGGCGTCGACAAGGTCTTCGAAATCAACCGCAACTTCCGTAATGAGGGCGCGGACTCTTCGCACAGCCCCGAATTTACGATGCTCGAGGCCTACGAAGCCTACGGTTCCTACGACACGATGGCTCGTCGCACCCGTGAGTTCATCCAGAAGGCGGCACGCGACGCCCTGGGCACCGAGGTCGTCACCCTGCCTGACGGTTCGTCCTACGACCTTTCGGGTTCGTGGAAAGAAATCTCGATGTTCGAGGCCACGGCTGACGCTCTTGGTCGTGAGTTCACGGTGAATACTCCGCTGGACGAACTGGTGAAGATCGCCGAAGAACTCGGTGAAGACGTTGCTGACCACTGGGGTCCCGGTAAGGTCGCAGAGGTTATCTTCGAAGTCGCCGTAGGTGACAAGCTGTATGCGCCGACGTTCGTGCGCGACTACCCCGAAGACTCCAGCCCGCTGACCCGCGGACACCGTTCCAAGCCGGGCATCGTCGAGAAGTGGGACCTGTACGTCCGAGGCTTCGAACTGGCGACAGCCTACTCCGAACTCGTCGACCCGGTCATCCAGCGCGAGCGTTTCGAAGCGCAGGCGCTTGTTGCGGCAAAGGGTGACCCGGAAGCAATGGTCTTGGACGAAGACTTCCTGATGGCCATGGAGTACGGTATGCCACCGGCAGGTGGCATGGGTATGGGCCTTGACCGTCTGCTGATGGCTCTGACCGGTCAGGGTATCCGTGAGACCATCACGTTCCCGCTGGTCAAGAAGCTCTGAGCATTCCCGGACCGGCCTCTTGAACGTTGTCATTGATGGGCTTCGTGCGCAGATCGCCTAGAACACGTCCTTGTCAACCGGAGTGTGGTGTCTGCTTGGATAAAGAAAAGTGGAGTTCACGATTGTTGTGAGCTCCACTTTTCTTTGGTTTTTGGCTGGGTATGATCTGGCTTAGCGCCTAGGGGCGAGGCCACGCGCCTGCGCCGCGCGAGTGCGAACCAGATCAAGCAGTTCGCGTGCCACGCCATCGTCAAGGACGAGGTCGGTGGCGACGTGTGCGCGCAGCGCGCCAAGTAGCGGGAGCGCCTTCGAGGCACCAGCTACGACGCAGAGGCGACGCGGGATCTTGCGGAGAGTCTCTGGGCTGGGCCCGGAAGCTCGGCTGTTGAGTTCCATGTCTGTTGAGCCGTCTTCGCGCAGGAGGACGGTGCAGACGTCGCCGACAACGCCGTCCTTCTGGGCCATTGCGATTTCTTCAGTGTCCAGGAAGCCACCCGAATAAACGTGGGAGGGCAAGCGTGCCGAAAGTGAGCCGACGCCGAACAGAGCGATATCGCAGTCGTCAATCGTCTTCAACACGGTCTGAACCGAGCGCTCGCGCCAGAGCTGCTTCTTTGTCTCTGCGTAGTCGAAGAACGTGGGAACGGGGAAGTGGACCATGCGTCCGCCCATTGCGCGCGCTGCGCGGGAAATAATCGCGTCTGCGTACGGCATGCCGGACTCGGTAGCGGTCGCGGCCCCGTTGAGCTGGACGACGGTCGATCCGGGGAAGTTGACGCGTGGCATACAACGGGTGATCTCTGAGGTCGTGTTGCCCCATGCGATGCCAAGGGTGACACCGGGTTTGAGCATGTCGACCAGACGTTCCGCCGCGACAAGCGAGACGTTATGAAGTCGGTTGACTTCGGTGTGGACGTCATGGACCGGAACAACGGACGTCTGTACGCCGAAGATTTCAGAAATTTGACCGGCAAGGGTTCCTTTGTGTCCTGGAGCGGCGCTCACTGAGATGCGAACCAAGCCGGTGTCGCGCGCGTAGGACAGTAAACGAGAGACCGAGGAGCGTGATACGCCAAGGTGGCGTGCGATCGTCTCCATGGTCTGGCCTTGGAGGTAATACATTGATGCGGCTTCATGAGCCTGTTCGTCACGAATCGTCACGTGTCATAGTCTGCCATGCACAGGCGTGCAGGTCTAACTGTTGAATGTCCAATCCTTTGGGAGACTGTGCGATTTGGTGAGCGTGCACACATTGGAGAGGTAAGTGTCCCCTCAGATGCACGGTTGTGCACAGGGGCAGGTTCGATGTGCAAACGCTGTCATACTGTGTGGTGTCCAGGTGAAGACATCACAGGTCAGCGCGGGTTTGTTCTGCGACCGCAAAGTGCTCACGAGCGGTCCTGCGAAACAAGCGGAGTCTTGAAAAAGAATTCGTATGTGACGCGGTAGACTTTTCGCACTTGGCGTGATCAGTCCTGTCTCGCTAAAGGAACCCTGCGGGTGGGAAACCGCCCGACAATTCGATGCAACGAAGCATCGAAGAAAGATTGGAAAAATGCTCGCAACACTTCTTCCTCTTGCGCCGCATGAACTCACTGCCGGACATATCTTCATGTCTGAGTTCCTCGGTACAGCAGTCCTTCTCCTCCTCGGTGGTGGCGTCGTTGCTACCAACCTCCTGCCCAAGTCCAAGGGCAACGGCGGCGGTTGGCTCATGATTAACTGGGGATGGGGCCTCGCAGTTCTCGCAGGCGTCTACGTCGCATACGACTCGGGTGGCCACCTCAACCCTGCAGTCACCATTGCTAAGGCCGTCGGTCACATGATGGATTCGTCCGTCGAACTGGCCCCCGGCGTTGCCGTCACTGCAGCAAACGTTGGCATCTACTTAGCAGCTCAATTCCTCGGTGCATTCGTTGGTGCAATCCTCTGCTGGCTGACCTTCAAGCAGCACTTCGATGAAGATCTCGACCCGGCCCTCAAGCTCGGCGTCTTCTCGACCGCTCCCGAGATTCGCAACGGATTCTGGAACACCCTCACTGAGGCCATCGGCACCTTCGTCCTGATCCTCTGGGTCTTCGTCTCCGGCTACACCGAAACCGCGATTGGCCCGCTCGGCGTTGCACTGATCATCGTCGTCATCGGTAACTCGCTCGGTGGCCCCACCGGATACGCGATCAACCCGGCCCGTGACCTCGGCCCGCGTATTGCTCACGCAATTCTCCCGATCAAGGGTAAGGGTGGCTCCGACTGGGGCTACTCCTGGGTCCCGGTCGTCGGCCCGATCATCGGCGCCATCGTCGCAACACTCGTTGCATTCGGCTCCGGCTTGGCCTGAACCTAGAGCTTTGGCACTCTAACCTTGCGTGGGGTCCCAGGCGGACTCGTCTGGGACCCCACGTTTCTATCTGAAACACAAAGAAGTGAACAGAAGGGACATCAGTCATGTCTAATGAAAAATTCGTTCTCGCGATTGACCAGGGCACCACGTCCTCCCGTGCGATCGTCTTCAACCACTCCGGCGAAATCGTCTCGGTTGGTCAGAAGGAATTCACCCAGATCTTCCCGAACCCGGGCTGGGTTGAGCACGATCCCGTAGAGATTTGGGAATCGGTTCGCACCGTCGTCGCCGAGGCGCTTCAGAAGGCAGAAATCAACGCCACCCAACTTGCTGCTGTTGGCATCACTAACCAGCGTGAAACCACCATCGTGTGGGACAAGAACACCGGCGAGCCCGTCTACAACGCAATCGTCTGGCAGGACGCCCGTACTTCGGAAATCGTCCGTGGCGTCGCAGCAGGCGACCCGCTGGGTACCGAACGTTACCGCCAGATCACCGGCGAGAACATCTCAACCTACCCGTCCGCACCTCGCATTACCTGGATCCTCGACAACGTTGAGGGAGCACGTGAGAAGGCAGAGGCAGGCGACCTGCTTTTCGGCACCCCGGACACCTGGGTTCTCTGGAACCTGACCGGTGGCGTTAACGGTGGCGTCCACGCAACCGACGTGACCAACGCATCCCGTACCCTGCTGATGGACGTTCGTGAGCTCAAGTGGCGCGAAGACATCTGCGCCGACTTCCGCATCCCGCCGGCAATGCTCCCCGAGATCAAGGCATCCGCAGACACCTACGGCACCGGTCGCCCGAATGGTCTGCTCGCAGGCGTTCCGATCTCCGGCATCCTTGGTGACCAGCAGGCTGCAACCTTCGGTCAGGCCTGCTTCGAAAAGGGCACCGCGAAGAACACTTACGGCACCGGTTGCTTCACCCTGATGAACACGGGTGAAGAGCCCGTCTTCTCGACCAACGGTCTGCTGACGACCGTGCTGTACAAGCTTGGTGACGCCAAGCCGGTCTACGCGCTCGAAGGCTCCGTGGCAGTTGCAGGCTCGCTGGTTCAGTGGCTGCGTGACAACCTCGGGATGATCGAGAAGTCCTCCGAGATCGGAAAGCTCGCTCAGACCGTTGAAGACAATGGTGGCGTGTACTTCGTCCCGGCATTCTCCGGTCTGTTCGCACCGTACTGGAAGGACGACGCTCGCGGTGCGATCGTTGGCCTGACCCGCTACGTGAACAAGGGCCATATTGCCCGCGCAGTCGAAGAGTCGACCGCATTCCAGTCCGCAGAGCTCATTGATGCAATGAACGCCGATGCAGGCGTCCCGCTGAAGGAACTCAAGGTTGACGGTGGTATGACGGCTGACGATCTGCTCATGCAGTTCCAGGCTGACATCTCCGGCGTGGACGTCATCCGCCCGGTCGTTGCAGAGACGACCGCTCTGGGTGTTGCCTACGCAGCCGGTATCGCAGTCGGCTTCTGGAATGGCACAGACGATGTCATTGCCAACTGGCAGGAAGACAAGCGTTGGAAGCCGTCCATGGACACCGCAGAGCGCGATCGCACCTACCGCCTCTGGAAGAAGGCTGTTACCCGCACCTTCGACTGGGTTGACGAAGACGTGAAGTGATCTGCTCACGCACGTGAGTAGGTAGTTTCCACTCGATAGGGCGTTGCTCGGCACGATAGGTGTCGAGCAACGCCCTTTTCGCGTAATAATCTTTTACTCTTGACCCTATGGATAACTATTCATTTAACGAAGAAAAAACCTACTTGATCGTTGACGGCGAAAATATCGATGCCACTCTTGGTATGTCAGTGTTGGATCGTCGTCCGAATCAAGAAGAACGCCCGCGCTGGAATCGAGTCCTTGAACGCGCCGAAGAACACTGGGGAAGTGAAGCGAAGGGCCTCTTCTTCCTCAACGGTTCTTCCGGTTCGCTACCGATGGGATTCGTTCAAGCACTCATCGCCATGAACTACTCGGTGATCCCGCTTTCGGGTCCTGCCGACGTGAAGGTCGTTGACCTTGGTTTGCAGCGCACGATGGATGCGATCTCAGAGCTGGACTCGGGCTCGGTCATTCTTGCCAGCCATGACGCTGATTTCGCTCCTCAAGTTGAGCGTCTGCTGGATCAGGGACGTCGTGTCGCGATCCTCTGCTTCCGCGAATTCCTGTCGACCGCTTTCCATGAGCTGGAAGCCAAGGGCTTGGAGATCCTTGACCTCGAATACGATCTGCACGCATTCCAGGTAACTCTACCGCGACTGAGCATCATCGACGTCGACGACTTCAACCCGTTCGACTACCTGTAAAAACCGCCAGCCGGGCTGTTTGGGGCCTGTGCGTCAGTATGCCTGTGCCTGAGGCGATCAGGTGCCGGATAGTTCGTCAAACCTCAAACAGAAGTGGTGCGGGGCACTGCCCCACACCACTTCTGTTTGATTCAGCTACTCGCTGGTCGCAATGACGTTCGAGCTGAGCGATCAGTCCTTGTTCTTGAGCTCTGCCAGGCGCGCTTCGATTTCAATCTCGGAGGCGTCGGTTTCGAGTTCTTTAAACTGTGCGTCGAGGGACGAGGCCGCGACCTCTGCCTGACCCTGTGCCAGTGCTTCGGCGCGACGGACACGCTCTTCGTAGCGTGCGAGCTCTGACGTCGGATCGAGCACGTTGATAGATGCGACAGCGTCATTGACCTTGGTCTGTGCCTCTGCGGTCTTCTGCCGTGCCACCAGCTGATCGCGCTTGGACTTGAGTTCTTCGAGCTTGTCCTTCATCTGAGCAAGGCCGGTCTTGAGCTTCTCAACAACCTCGGTCTGTGAGGCGATGATTGGTTCTGCGTCCTTGGCTTCGCCTTCAAAGGTGATCTGCTTGCCGATCGCTGCCTTGGCGAGCTTGTCCCACTTGTCAGCGCCTGCAGCATCGCCGCCTGCACGCATTTCGTCTGCCTTCTGCGAAGCGGCCAGAGCCTTGCGACCCCAGTCAGCTGCTGCGGCAACGTCTTCTTCGTGGTCTTTTTCTGCCAGACGCAGGTTGCCGACAGTCTGGGCGACTGCGGTTTCGGCTTCTGCGATGGAGTTCGTGTAGTCACGGATCAGCTGGTCAAGCATCTTTGCCGGATCTTCAGCGCGATCCAAGAGGGCATTGATGTTTGCTTTTGCGAGCTGGGAAATGCGACCGATGATGGACTGCTTTTCTGCCATTGTTCCTGT
The DNA here is from genome assembly GCF_059082735.1 of Actinotignum sp. usb-actsch-rep-73. Lineage (NCBI taxonomy): Bacteria > Bacillati > Actinomycetota > Actinomycetes > Actinomycetales > Actinomycetaceae > Actinotignum > Actinotignum sp. usb-actsch-rep-73. The sequence goes on from NZ_JBHNPV010000064.1 coordinate 85,031, forward strand.
CCTTCGCTGGATGGATTGCGCGATTATCGCGTCACCTCCATTTTAGAGTGTGACACCGAATACTTCCTGTGAACGGACTGCATATCCGTTCGGTGTGAAGGTGGAGCCGAGATGGCTGGTGCCCTGCAGGGCATTCCTGCAAGGCACCAGCCATATGTTCAGATCAGAAGGAGCCGGAGCTACCGCCACCGAATCCGCCACCGCTTCCGCCGAAGCCTCCGCCAGAGAATCCGCCACCGGAGCTTCCTCCTTGCCCGAGGCTACGACCGACATCCATCAGGACAGACCACAGCAGGGCATTGCCAAGGCCGGTGTTATCGGTGAAGATTCCACCGCTTCTATTCGTGTGGTGTTTGAACTGATCAGCCTGCCTGTATGAGGGATCGTTTATCGGGGTTGACAGCACGGTAAGGGCCGCGCTACGCGCGCTCTTCGCCAGGGTCGTTGCCTGATCGGGGTCAGTTTGGACAAGTGCAACAGCCTGATCGAGTTCAGCCTTAGCCTCAGCGAGTTTGGAACGGACGTCCAACGGGATGACGCCCCGGCGTCCCTGAATGTAAGAGTCAGCTCGCGCGTACTGGGCTTGAGCGTCGGACACGGCGTTCCGTGCTGCCTGGACCTTGCGTTCTCTTGCGTCAGCCTGAGAACGAAGTGGTTCAAGCGCGGCGTCCAGCTGAGATTCGGCCAAACGTAGGTTTTCCAGCGCAGCCAGCGGGTCACCACTTCCTGTGCGTGCGCTTTGAGCCTCGGCTACAGCCTTCTGTGCTTCGGCAACAAGCGGTGCGAACGCTGCTGAGTCTGCCTTCAGGGTCGTCACGTCGGAAAGATCCGAGGTGATCGAAGCAATTGCCTTCGTCAGAACCTCGTTCGCGGCAGCGAGATCGTGCTTGGCGCTCATGATTGCCTCGGTCTGGTGTCCCGCCATCGCGAGTGCTCGGCGAGCAATATCGAGTTGCACCAGTGCTGCTGACGGATCAGAGGTTGCGAGGGAGGTTGCTTGGTTCGCAGCGACCGACGCTGAATCAAGGAGAGCGCGTGCCTGCTGAGGATTGTCCGTCAACGAGGCAACGGTCGTGGACGAGTACAGCGTCTGAAGGGCGGTGAGTTCAGCTTCCACGCTGGGCAACGCTGCGATTGCCTCAGAAATGCGCGTCTTCACGTCCGTGGCCTGCGTGGGAACGCTTGCCTCTTCATCGCGAAGCTGGCTGAATGCCTTCTGTTGCTCAACCAAAGCTGGCATGACCTGGTTCAACTCATGTTGCAGCGTAAGCGCAGCCTCGGTACGCGAACGAGAATCGGGGGCCTCGTTCATCGTTTGCTGGGCAGTAAATGCCTTCGCGATGCCCGCTTGAGCGGCAGAAAGTGCCTTCGCATATGCGTCGGTCTTCGTTTCACCGAACTGAGCGCGCGCGAAATCAAGCTCATCGGCGGCCGAACGTACCAGTTCGTCTGCCTGAAGGAGCAGAGTCGAAGATTGGTTGGTCAGGGCCAGTACCTGATCCTCGGTCAATGACGGAAGCTGATCGCCGGGTGCCCAAGGGCGGTCAGCGGTTGCCTTCGGAGCGGGGGTTGAAGTGCCCTTCGCCTTGTTGCGCTTCACGAAGAACACAATCAGTCCACCGATAACGACAAGGATGACAACGGTGCGGATCCACCTGAATCCCGACTTCTCGGAGGAAGGAGCGTCGGTCGACGAAGAGTGTGAAGAAGAGGACGAGGTTTGACCTGTCACGGTTGATGTCAACGTTGAAATAAAGGTTGTTGCTGCATCCGTCGTCGTATCAGCGTCCAGAGGATTCGATGCGGCAAGAACTTTCTTTGCTGCCGACGTTGCGCGCGTGATATCCGAATCGGTGACAAGTTGCTGATCAGCGTTGCCACACGTTGCGAACATGCGCTCTTCATAGGCAATCACGTAGATGATCGACTGATGTGACAATCCGGAGTTCAAACCCGAAGTCTTGCACCATTCAATTGGCTCAGCACCCGAAAAATCGGGAACCGTCACGAAATAAACCTGCAAACCGGCAGACCCGGCCTCGTCCGCGGAAGAGGATATTTCCGAAACGTGAGAGTCACTGAGCCAACCCGAGGGGTCGGTCACCGACGTTGAAATAGTGACAGGGGATGTGGCAAGTGCTGGCGCGCCAAGGTCTGCAATCAGGGCGATACCGACAACGGCACTGGCGCACGCACGCGAAACAGCGGAACGGAACGACATGGGGATCTCCTGACCTTTGAGCCGACCTGCAAGCGTTCAATAACTCGATGTTACCCGCCCCGTATTCATTTGGCGTTGAAAGCATGTAGCGCATTAAGGTGGCGGGCGCATTAGAATGACAGGACGAACGAAAACGAATGATTCCTAAAGGAAAGGGGAGCAACATGCCTACTGGCAAGGTGAAGTTCTTCGATGCTGATCGTGGCTTCGGCTTCATCGGCGGTGACGACGGTATGGAAGTATTCCTGCACGTTTCGGCGCTCCCCGAAGGAATTGAAACGGTGAAGCCGGGGACGCGCGTCGAGTACGGTGTCGCTGACGGACGCAAGGGTCCACAAGCACTGACTGTTCGCATCCTGACCCCAAAGAAGTCGCTTGCGGCGGCGCGTCACCGCAAGCCTGAAGCCATGGTCCCCGTGATTGAGGACCTCATCAAACTGCTCGATGCTTCCTCGACCAGCTTGCGTCGCGGAAAGTACCCCGAGAACGCGCCTCAGATCGCGAAGGTTCTTAAAGCAGTAGCCGAGGATTTCGATGCCTGACACACACGCTGGCGATACTGCGCCTGCACCCCAGACGCCCGCCAATGACACAACGGTGAAAACTTCGTCGCGCTCGCCTTCAACGCATAAGGGAGCGGTGCGCACCCCGAAGAAGGACGCGGTTCTTGCCCAAGCAGTCGACGTTGCTCGTGAATCCGCGAAGGCTGTTGCCCACCCGCGTCCCATCGGTGAACACCTTGGGTTCGTCATGGACTCAGAGCGCATCGGAACCCACTATTTCGCTTCCGCCGACGACGGCTATGTCGGTTGGGCGTGGGCAGTGACGGTTGCGCGCGTTCCGCGTTCGCGTCACGCGACCGTGTGTGAGGTCGACATGCTTCCTCGCGATGGTGCGTTGCTTGCTCCGCAGTGGATCCCGTGGGAAGACCGCCTGCGTCCAGGCGATTTGTCGCGCGACGATATCCTCCCCTACCAGGCAGAAGATGCCCGCCTTGAGCAGTCATTCCAAGATGTCGGCGAGGACATTGACTACCCGGAGCTGAAGGAAATCGGCTTGGGTCGCAAGCGCGTCCTGTCCGAAGAAGGCCGTAGTGCTGCCGTTGATCGCTGGTACAAGTCTGAGCAGGGACCGAAGTCGTCTCGCCCGCCACGTAACTCGTGCTCAACCTGTGGTTTCTTGGTGAAACTGTCGGGTTCGATGCGCACGGTGTTCGGTGTATGCGCCAACGAATGGGCTCCCGATGATGGTCGCGTGGTCAGCCTCGATCACACCTGCGGCGCACACTCGGAAACTGATGTTGCCAAGCAGGGAACCCAGTGGTCGGTTCGCCCGTCGCGTATTGACGACGGTGCACTGGACACCGAGAAAATGCCTGTGAATGTGACCCCGTAGGCACGGTGTCCACATTGTGTTGTGGCGCCCGACACGATTCTTGCCTGTGAGTTTCGCACGTTGGCACGATGAGTTCGTGAGCACACAACAGACTGCCGCTTCATCCCAATCAGCGGCCAAAGGTTCAATTGATTCGTTCTTCAAGATCAGCGAACGCGGATCTTCGATCGGCCGGGAAATTCGTGGCGGTGTCGTCACGTTCTTCGCCATGGCCTACATTCTTGTCGTGAATCCAGCCATCCTCGGGGCAGCACTGCCGGAGGATGGCTCTATTACTGCTCAGGGTATTGCGGCAGGTACCGCGCTTGTTGCAGGCGTTATGACCATCCTCATGGGTGTTGTCGCCAACTATCCGCTGGCACTTGCTGCCGGTCTGGGCCTCAATGCTGTCGTTGCTTTCACCATGGTTATAGGCATGGGCCTGAGCTATGCAGAGGCCATGGGTCTTGTCGCATGGGAAGGCATCATCATCCTGATCCTGGTTCTCACCGGCTTCCGTGAGGCAGTGTTCAAGGCTGTTCCTCATCAGCTGAAGACCGCTCTGACCGTTGGTCTAGGCCTCTTCATCACTCTTATCGGTCTGGTTGACGCCGGTATCGTCCGCGCAGGCGCCACCCCGGTTCAGCTGGGCATCAACGGCTCCCTGCAGGGCTGGCCGACCCTGGTCTTCGTCTTCGGCCTGTTTCTGACCTTCGTCCTCTACATCCGTAAGGTCAAGGGTGCCGTCTTCATCTCGATCGTCTCTTCGACGATTCTGGCCGTCATCGTCGAAGCCGTTCTTCACCTTGGTATGAAATCGGATGAGAACGCTACCGGTTGGGGCCAGACCATTCCGGCTCTCGACGGTTCACCTGTTGCCGTCCCCGTGTTCAACACGCTCGGCAAGGTCGACATGTTCGGCGCATTCGGTAAGGTAGGCATTGTTTCCGTCGCCTTGCTGATCTTCTCGCTCATGCTGGCTGACTTCTTCGACACGATGGGTACCATGGTCGCCGTCGGCGCCCAAGGCAATCTGCTCGACGAACAGGGCAACCCACCGAAGACTCGCGAAATCCTGGTGATCGACTCCCTCGCCGCCGCCGTCGGTGGTTTCGGTGGCGTTTCCTCGAACACCTCCTACGTTGAGTCCGCAGCGGGTGTCGCTGAAGGCGCACGCACAGGTCTTGCGTCTGTCGTCACCGGTATCCTCTTCCTCCTCTCGACCTTCCTTGCACCGCTCATGGAGCTCGTCCCCACCGAAGCCGCTTCGACCGCTCTGGTCTTCGTTGGTTTCCTGATGATGACCCAGGTTACCGAGATCGATTGGCAGGCCCCGGAAATCGCTCTTCCGTCGTTCATGACCATCGCCTTCATGCCCTTCGGCTACTCCGTCTCTGTCGGTATCGGCGTTGGCTTCATTACTCACACCGTCATCCAGGTTGTTCTTGGCCGTGCGAAGAAGGTCCACCCGCTCATGTGGCTGGCTTCGATCCTCTTCGTCGTCTACTTCCTGCTTGGGCCGATCCAGGCTCTGCTGGGAGTCTGATCTCCTCGCAACAGATCGTGTGATGCGCAGAGGTGTGATGCTCTGCTTGACTGATCACCAATCGTCCGAATGGAAAGACCCCACGGTGCATTGAACTGCTCCCCATTAGTCGGTGTCTGATTTCTCAGTCCAACTAAAGGGGAGCAGTTCATTCCTCGAGGTCGCGAGGGCGTTCGTCGGTGCGTGATAAGCCAGCGGGGCCGTCGATGCAGTGATGCTCCAACGGCCCCGATGTACAGTGGAATCGACTCGACTACTTGACGGCGAAGAACTTCTTATCCGCAAGCAGTTCCGCCTGGACAGCGAGAGTGCCTTGCTCGATCCCATCGGTCGGGACCTCGATGACGATGTTTCCGGTCGTCGATGCGCCATTGAAAAGGGGAGACAATTGGTCGAACTCCTCCGGCGCGACAGTCAGCTTCTGAGAAGACGCCAGGTTGTACGTCTTGCCGTCCTTGCTGACGAAGTCGACCGTCGCCCAGGGCATCTGACCCTGGGAGTCATTGCCGAGGTAGGTGGCCGTTATGTTGATAAGAACATAGGAGAAGCCATCCGTGGCCGGCTCGTTGAAATCGCTTGCGGCGGCAACCTTCTCATCCGCATTGAGGTCGACGGAGTTGACGGTGACCTTCCAGTCCTTCGTCGTGATCTCCGAGCCGATGGGGAGAGGATTCTCCCTGGAGGAGCCGGCATCGCCCTCATTCGTAGCGGGGGCGTTCGATTCGGCGGGAGTGCTTTGAGGCGACGAGGCTGCGGGGGTCGAGGTCGTGGTCTCAGTGGTCAGCGCCTGATCTACGGCGTGGTCGATGACGGCGATGAAAGCAATGGCTGCGACGATGGTTCCAACGATGGAAATGATGATCGCTGCGAGGCCTTGACCATGGGCCTTGTCCTTCTGAAGCACGGCGACGAGTCCGAGGACGAAGGAGGCGGGCAGGAGGATCCACCCGAGGATTATGATGCCGGGTACACACGAGAGAATTGTTCCGGCGATGGCGAGGATGAGCGCGACGAGTCCGAGCGTATTGCGCGGCTTCTTCACAGGGATCTGGGGATTAACGGGGGGAGGGGGGAGGGAACTTCCTGAGGAGTTGCAGCTCCCCCTTCGAACGGGGTGCTCACTTCGGGCCTTTCGCATAGGTGGTGATGGAATGTCGACGCTGAAGACGAGCGAGTGAAGTGACTGCGCAGGAGGTCGGCGTGACGTTTCTCATCTTAACAAGTACCGGCTTCATCTGAGGCTGACGTTGGCGCGATTAGTGGAGTCCCGCATAGTGGTGTCCCGTCTTCGCCTTTCTCAAGCGCGGGGATTTCGTCAGAGAGGCGGCGGTCGCGACTGCAGGAGCCGCGCATCGGTGGTACGTGAAGAATGCTCTACCGCGTGGAACATACGACCGAAGTGATGAACTGGCGGCGCTGGAACTCGACGCGGGGGTGCCCTTCTTCTTCGCCCGTCTTTCCGATCAAAATCGCGGTAGGTGGTCGAAGGCGCCGAGCGGGGTCTTCTGGGGCCTGCAGCTCGGGACCACTGATGCGGACCTCGCCCGATGCGTGTATGAGGCCATCGCGTTCGAGGTCGCGTCATGGTGGGAGCTGATGGGTCTTGGGGCTTCAGCGCTTCGAGTCTTCGGGAGCAGTTCACATTGCCGTGGGGCTTTTCGTATGCTTGAAACAGCTATTTCTTAGGTCTCCGAAAAACTAGGGAGGCGCATCCGCGCGTGTCACGTACTTTCCATTCGTTGCGTTACTTCAACTTCCGATTGTGGTTCTTCGGAAACATTATTGCCTCGACGGGCATGTGGATGCAGAGGGTTGCGCAAGACTGGCTGGTTCTGACCGTTCTGACGAAGAACTCTGGCACGCAAGTGGGTGTTGTCACCGCTTTGCAGTTCCTGCCGATTCTGTTGTTGTCACCGTGGGCTGGTTTGCTTGCTGATCGTCTGAATCGTCGCGCTCTGCTACAGGCGATGCAGTTGGCGAACGCGCTCCTGGGCTTGATCTTGGGCGTGCTGATTCTGACGAATACAGCCCAGCTTTGGCATGTGTATGTGTTGGCGTTGTTGGGTGGCGTTGCTGGCGCGATTGATTCACCTGCGCGCCAGGCATTTGTGTCTGAACTGGTTCCGGCTCAGTCTTTGTCGAACGCTGTCGGTTTGAACTCGACGGCCTTTAATGCTGCGCGTCTGCTTGGCCCGGCTGTTTCCGGTTTGTTGATTGATGCGATCGGTACTGGCTGGGTGATGATCGTGACCGCTGTTGCGTTCTTTGCTCCAGTTTTGACGCTTGCGTTGATGCGTTCTGCAGATTTGGTTCCCCGCAAGGTTGTGAAGCGTTCGCCCGGCCAGATTCGCGAGGGCGTTTCCTATGTGAAGAATCGTCCCGACATTGTGCTGATCCTGGTGATTGTAGCGGTCGTGTCAGGTTTGGGCATGAACTTCCAGCTGACCAGTGCCCTGATGGCGACTGAGGTCTACGGCAAGGCTGCGGGCGAGTACGGCATTCTGGGTTCGTTTATGGCAGTGGGAGCTTTGACCGGTTCACTTCTTGCTGCGCGTCGCGCTCAGCCTCGACTGCGTCTGATCGTGTCGGGCGCGGCGATTTACGGTCTGCTTGAAATTGTGTTGGCTTTGGCTCCGACGTATGAGTCGTTCGCGGTTCTTGCAATCCCGACGGGCCTTGCAATGTTGACCATGGTGACGGCAGCGAATGCGACTATTCAGATCACCACGGAAGAGAGTGTTCGCGGTCGCGTGATGGCTCTCTATTCGATGATTTTCATGGGCGCGACGCCGATCGGCTCGCCCTTCATCGGTTGGGTGGGCGAGCAGTTTGGTGCCCGTTGGTCGATTCTTGTCGGCGGTGGAGCTTCCCTAGCGATCGGAGTTATCGCGGGCGTGTGGGGTCTGATTCATTGGAATTACCGGGTCAAGTTCCGTGTTTCGGCGCACCCGATCGAGGTCGAGGGCCCCGCGGAGCGCGCATACCTAGCTACTCTGCTCGCTGAAGCTGAACGGAACGCGACCGGAAAGTAGCGTGTCAAGTGCCTGCGCGCTGAGCGTCGTGCAGGTTGCGCCTAGTAGGACCTCGTTATGTTCCAGCTTGCGTCCACGTTCTCTGCGGTGGATTATCGCGATCGACGAGGCCTGGGCTGACCTTTGGGGTCACAGTGCTCGTTCGAGCGCCCAATCGATCGACTCCAGAAGTGCTTCGACGTCCGAAGTTGGAGTCGAGGGCCATGTCGCGATGCGGAGCTGGTTGCGACCAACCCCGCGGTAGGCATCGATGTCGACGATGCCCGATGCTCTCAGGCCGTCAGACAGGACCTTCACATCGACCACGTCGTCGAATTCAACGGTGACGACAACGGGGGAGCGCCAGTCCTTATTCTCAACGAAGGGGTGAGCAACTGACGAGGCGTCGGCCCAGGCGTAAATCAGGTCGGAAGCGGCGCGAGAGCGCGCTTCCATCGTTTTTAAGCCACCACCGGCATTCATCCACTGGATTTGTTGATCCATCATGATCAGCGTCGCCACAGCCGGCGTATTCAGCGTCTGATCCTTACGCGAGTGAGAAATCGCCACCGAAAGGTCGAAGAAGGTCGGCATCCAACGGTCGGTCGCCCCATGCAATTCTTGTGCGCGTTCGACGGCTGCAGGGGAGAGGATCGCCGCCCACAGGCCACCGTCAGAGGCGAAAGCCTTTTGGGGAGAGAAGTAATAGGCGTCGGTGTTGGCAATATCAACGTGCGCAGCGCCGGCGATCGAGGTCGCATCCACCAGCGTCAATGCGTCTTCACCACCGATACGGTTCACCCGGCTGATCGTGCCCGTCGAGGTCTCATGGTGCGGATAAGCAAAAGCATCGGGTTCTTCCCCAGCGGTCCCGGCCTCGTTCCCCGTGAGCGTGACAACGGTGCCCAGCTGACCTTCAACGCGAAGCGCGTCGGCGAGATGCGGGGCCTTGTCCACCTCTTTGGCGAATTTTGCGCCGAACTCCCCGAAGGTCGCGAACGCGGCCTGCTTGCGAATGAGCGAGGCCGCCGCCACGTCCCAAAACGCTGAGGCGCCACCGTTGCCAAGGGCGACTTCATAGTCATCGGGAAGATTGAACAAGGTCGTCAATCCCTCGCGGATTGAATGGACAACATTCTTCACTGGGGACTTGCGGTGCGAGGTCCCCATCAACCTAGGCGTCTTCAACGCATCAATCTGCTCCGGGCGCACACGCGACGGGCCGGAACCAAAGCGGCCGTCAGCAGGAAGGATAGAAACAGGAATCGGGGGGAATGTCTCCATAGGCTCAAACTTAGTCGCATTAGATGCGCTCGCGGAACATATTCCATGACACACATGGTGCTAAATACCGTGGGTGCTCACCGCGTATGCCTGTCCACCGTTTGGCGCAATATCAACGGAAATGACAATCGTCAGGTAAAAATACTCGATAACTCATATTCTCTTAAGTACCTGAAAACCTTTGAACGATGCACGATTCGTGCAGGGGTTCATCGTAGGAAAGGAACCGCCGTGGGAGACCTCATCGACACCACCGAGATGTACCTCAAGACCATTTTTGAAATGGAAGAGGATGGGGTGACGCCCCTGCGTGCACGCATCGTTGAACGACTTGATCACTCAGGTCCGACTGTTTCGCAGACCGTTGCTCGCATGGAACGCGACGGGCTTCTGCACGTTCTGGGTGATCGTCGATTGGAGCTGACTGAAGAAGGCCGTAAGCGGGCTGTAGAGGTCGTTCGTAAGCATCGCTTGGCTGAACGACTCCTGGTCGATGTCATCGGTTTGGATTGGGCGTGTGCCCACGATGAAGCATGCCGTTGGGAACACGTCATGTCCGACAAGGTTGAAGGTCGTCTGCTTGAGCTCTTGAAGGATCCGACAACGGATCCTTACGGTAACCCGATTCCTGGAATGGGCGTCGAGGTCAGTGGGCAGTCTGCGGAACTTGTGGCGCGTGCCCACGACGACCAAATTGTGAGACTCGTTCGTATCGGTGAACCTATCCAGGCTGAACATGACATCATCGCTGATTTTGCTGCGGCAAAGATTGGTCCTGGAGTCAGCATTATCCTGCGCGGAGAAGGCGATTATGTGCGGATTGCGCGCGCCGATCAGGATGCCTCTGACAGTGATTCCAGCTTCCGAATTCCTCTGGCGCTGGCGCCACATCTAGTAGTCGAAATGTGATTTGACTCCACTTCGTTACCTTTGCGTGACATTTGGGGGTCAAAGGTATAGAGTTCATAACGGTCGATAGGCCAGCCGTCCTTCATTTACCGAAGTTGGATCGTGAAGGGTCCGGTTCATTTGATCCAACTCGGGGGAACCAATTCGGCCCTTGTGGCCTTGGGGTGAAGCTTGGGAAACCAAGCCGGGCTCTCCTGCTCGAATCCGACAGCTGACCTCGAAGGTGCAAAAGGAGAACACTCTTGACGAACCTCAAACCTGCGCCACGTCACCGCAAGGCGCGTCGCCCAATGGTGCCGATCGTGGAACTGACCGACACGATCACGTCGCTCAGCCCGATCCGTCCGGTGGCAATTGCATCCGTGACCGGTCTTGCTCTGACTGCAGTTGTTGGTGGCGCCGCAAACGCTGTCACCGTTTCTGCTCCTAGTGGTGATCAAGAAGCTACTCCCACCACGACCACTGCTCCTCAAGCAACTGGTGTCACCGTTTCTGTTGCGGATATTGAATGGAAAGCAGAAGCTCCGACCGCGACCGCAGAAGCCCCTGCTGCCGCTACTCCGGTCGCTGAAGAAACTGTCGCCGCGGATCGTTCCGAGGCTCGTGAAGACCTCAGCCTTTCAACCGCTGCAACCGCTGCTGCGTACAACGCTGCCGGATCTTCTATTGTAGCCGCTGCTCTTGCTCTGACCGGTATTCCCTACGTCTACGGTGGCGCTTCCTACGGTGGTGTTGACTGCTCGGGTCTGACCATGCTGGCATATGCCGCTGCGGGAATCAGCCTTCCGCACTCCTCCGGCGCGCAGGCTGCCGGTGGTATCCAGGTTTCGGCCGGCGAAGCTCAGCCTGGCGACCTGGTTGCTTATTCGGGTCACGTTGCCATCTACATTGGTAACGGCCAGATGGTGGAAGCCACCGTCCCGGGTTCTCTCTCTAAGGTTTCGCCCGTTCGTGCAGGTGGCATGTTCGTTCGTTACTGAGCTCAACGTTCGTTAAGAGCGCATACTTCAACTAGAGCGAAAGAACTTCGGTTCTTTTGCTCTAGTTTTTTGTCTAAAACCCTCTTGAACAGGTAAAAGTTCTATTTTCGGTTTCGGAAAATCGCGATGTGGTGCACAATGGTAGGTGATGTAAGTCACGAGGGGGCATTATGGCATCCACCGAAGTCATCTTGGTCGGCGTTGATGGTTCAACGGAGTCCATCGCGGCCGTCAAATGGGCCACTGACCGCGCACTACGCACGGGCGGGCGTGTCCACGTTCTCTGTACCTACGCATTGGCATCCTATTCAGCGGCGGCGTTGGATGGTGGCTACGCGGTTCTTGACGATGAAGCTCTGAAGCGTGGCGCCCAGCAGGTCGTTGAAGAAGCGGTCGCAGCGGCGAAAGAGCGTGGCCTAGGAAAGGTCACTTCATCTATTGAGCCGGGTGACCCGGCGGGCGTTCTGGTTGAAATGTCACGCGAAGTTGATTTAGTTGTTGTCGGTTCGCGTGGAGGCGGTTCCTTTGCTGATCGTCTTCTCGGCACGGTCTCGTCCGCGTTGCCGGCACACGCGAAGTGTCCGGTTGTCATCGTTCCTCGCCATACGTCCGGCAAGTGCTTCATGCCGATCGAACGTGTCGTTGTCGGTGTGGATGGTACCGAGGTTCCCTCGTCGGCTTTGCGTCGCGCGATTGATGAAGCATCCACATGGGGTGCTCGACTGACCGCTGTTTCGGCTGTTCCGATTGCTTCGGGCACGTCCATGATGACGTGGGCGCCGACCGGTTTGGATCACTCCAACCTGTTGAAAGATGTCCGCACCGCAATGGGTGCCGCCATTGACCAGGCACTTGACGGTCGCGACATGGAGGTTGCGCGCCATGCGCTGGACGGGTCGCCCGCTTCGCTGTTGATTGAGTTCTTGACAGCAGTTGATCTGGTCGTTGTCGGTACACGAGGCCGCGGTGGTTTGGCAGGCGTCTTGCTCGGCTCGACCGCGCAGACGGTACTCAGTCACTCAACATGCCCCGTGATGATTGTTCCGTCTGATCACCTGGGCAAGGCTGAATCAGCGAAGGCTCCGACGTGGGAGCGTCGCTGACGCTTGACTCAGCCGATGGCTCGCGCGAAGAGCGCGTTGTCTTGATGGATGGTGTCTGGGCGGGTCCCCGCCCAGACACCATTGTGTTGCCACAAGGTTTTCTGGCGTGTGGCCGAGGGAACGTCACTCATAGTCAAGAATGGTCTAGTCTAATTCGGTGCGAACTACCGATCCTGCGGTTCGCCCTGATCTACACAGACAAGGAACGTCTATGAGCACGCCAGAAATGGCAGCGGACGCAACCCGCTCCGTTTCCCAGTCCGGCATCGAAACTGCCGGCATTGAAATCATCAGCGACGAAGAACGTACCGCTAAGCCCCATAACCTGTTCCTGCCCTGGTTCGCATCGAACATCTCCGTGTTCGGCATGAGCTACGGCGCCTGGGTTCTCGGCTTCGGAATTTCCTTCGCGCAGGCAGTCATCGTCACCATCATTGGTGTCGTTGTCTCCTTCATCATCTGTGGCGTCATCGCCCTTGGTGGTAAGCGTGGCTCCGTACCGACCATGGTCATGTCCCGCTCCGCCTTCGGCGTGAACGGCGCGAAGATCCCCGGTATCTTCTCGTGGCTGACCTCTATCGGCTGGGAAACCTCCCTCGCCATCACCGCCGTCCTAGCGACCTCCACCGTGTTCGTCCGCCTCGGCTGGTCAAGCGAAGACGGCAACGCCGTCAAGATCGTTGCCGCCGTTGTCGTCGCAGCGCTCATCGTTCTCGGCGCAGTTGCCGGCTACCACATCATCATGAAGATGCAGGCAGTCCTCACCTGGTTGACCGGTATCACCACGATCATCTACATCATCCTGGTCGTCCCGCACATCGACTGGTCCGCACTCGGCGCAATCGAATCTGGTTCACTGGCTGCAACGATCGGTGCTGCCACCATGGTCATGACCGGCATGGGTCTTGGCTGGGTCAACATTGCTGCTGACTGGGCGCGCTACCAGAGCCGCGACGCCGATGGTAAGTCCATCGTTTTTTGGAACACCTTCGGTGGCTCGCTCGGCCCGGTCGTCCTGATCACCTTCGGCCTCATGCTTGCCGGTTCTGACGCTGATCTGTCCGACGCCATCGGTGGCGATCCGGTTGGTGCACTGGCCAACCTGCTGCCGACCTGGTTCCTCATTCCGTTCCTGCTGACCGCAATCCTGTCCCTGCTGTCGGGTGCGATCAACGGTATTTACTCCTCCGGTCTGACCCTGCTGACGCTGGGCATCACGGTGCCTCGTCCGCTGGCTTCGCTGATCGACGGTATCATCCTGACCGCTGGCACGATCTTCGTCGTGTTCTTCTCCCCGGACTTTATCGGCCCGTTCCAGTCCTTCCTGATCACCCTGGGTGTTCCGCTCGCTGCATGGGCAGGCATCATGATGGCTGACATTACCCTGCGTAAGGCTGACTACGACGAGAAGGCCCTGTTCGATGCTTCCGGCATCTACGGTTCGATCAACTGGGTTTCCATCGTTATCATGGCCGTCTCTTGCGTGATCGGCTGGGGCTTCGTGATCAACTCGTTCGCTGAGGCTGCCGCATGGAACAACTGGCAGGGCTACCTGCTGTGGATGCTCGGTGGTAAGGAAGGCCCGTGGGCATACGGCAACATCGGTGTCATCCTTGCTCTGATCATCGGCTACGTTGTTTACCTGCTGGCTTCCATGAAGAAGATCGCTGCTCAGGAAAATCGCAGTGCCTGATTTATCGGTTGCCGTTGTGGATGCTGCGCGTAGTGAAGCGTTGGACTACTGCTTCCAGCGTGACCCGCTGGTAGCGGACGAGGTGCGTGAGGGCGCTCAGCTGATCGCAACGCGCACCGGCGTTGAACGCCACGACGCGCTTGTCGTTCTTGGCTCTGGTCTGCGTGATGCGCTGGACGAAATCGGGAAAATCGAGGCTCGCCTGCCCTTGGCAGACCTTCCCGGCGTTCCGGTTCCGGCGGTTGAAGGTCACGGCGCTGAATTGCTGAGCGTGCGCGTGAATGTGCACGGTGGTCGTGAGAAGCACCTTTTGGTTGCTACCGGTCGCGTCCACCTGTACGAGGGCTATACGCCGACACAGGTCTGCCAGCTGGTCCGCGTCTGCGCGATGACGGGCATCACGGTCGCGATTCTGACGAATGCTGGCGGATGCCTGCGTAACTGGACAGTGGGCGACGTGATGACGATTGAAGATCACTTCAATTTCTCTGGTGTTTCCCCGTTCGAGGGCCCGGTGTTTACCGACATCTGGCAGGTCTGGTCGCCACGCATTACGCGTATCCTGGCTCCGATTAGCGACCGCGTGGGCACGTACGGCCTGCTGCGCGGCCCGGAGTTCCAGACGGCAGCTGAATCGCGGATGCTCGCGAACAATGGTGTGGACACCGTTGGTATGAGCACGATCCTTGAAGCGATCTCGCTCCACCAGCTGGGCGTCGAGGTTGGCGGTCTGTCCGTCGTCTCCGACCTCAGTTTTGACGACACACCAACTGAACACGAGGATGTTCTGCGCGCCATGAGCGTCGCGTCTCCGAAGGTTGCTAGCGCGATTATCGAGTGCTTGGCTGCCCTCTGATTCGTAGTACTCGTTTTCTGGTGGGGTGAGGCTTCGGCCTTACCCCACCAGTGTGTTTCGGCGGGGTTTTGTGCGGTGGTGTTCTGCGCCGGCGATGGGGGAGTGGTGTGGCGGTGTACGCGGCCTCGTGGATGAGGGGCGGGCGTGTGCACTGCGCGCTAGCGGATGATTGACGAGGCCATACGTACAACTGGCGCCCGGTGCTGTGCGCTCGCGCGTGGAGCGAAAGTCGGCGAGGCTGGTAGAGTTGGAGGCGCTCAGACTGCCGGCGCGTTCGTGCGCAGGATATGGCTGGCTAAGCCCTCGTAGCTCAGGGGATAGAGCACCGCTCTCCTAAAGCGGGTGTCGGACGTTCGAATCGTCTCGGGGGCACAAGAAACGTTGGAATATCAACGAAAAGTGATCGGGGTTCTGAGCCAAAAAACCGCTCAGAACCCCGATCTACGTTCCTATCTACACTCTTTGCCCTCGATTAGAACTCGTAGGCGTCGTCGAGGTCGCGGGTCGCGGTCTCGATGGTCTCGCGGAGCCGTGCTTGAAGCGTCCTGGGTTTTGTTCCGCTTCTTAAATGGGTGCCAGTTCTCTGGCACGGACTGCACCTGACGCGACACTTTTGCCCTGAAACGCGTGGTTGTGTCGCGTTGGGTGTAGGTGGTGACGCGCGACGAGGTGCGGGTTAGGGGTGGGGTGAGGTCTGACGTGTTCACTTCGGACGTTTCAAGCGATACAGAGGCACCTCTTCCGTGAACGAGGTGCTGACTGTACGCTTGGACTATGGAAGAGCTCGAGCCCCTCGGGTCGACCGCCCCGTCGCCCGAACAGCAGATACCGACTCGCTTTGACCGGCACGCGCCCGCACCTTTCACTCCGAAAGCAGTCGTGGCGCTGATTGTCAGTGGCGTTGGAGTTCCCGTGCTCTTCTATGCGGGTATCGCGTTGCGGGGCTTCCTGATCTGGCAGGTGCAGTGATGCGTCGCGCCGAATGGATTTTGTTGCTCGTCGTATTCGTCGTGCAGGTGGGATATCAATTCCTGCTGTGCCACGTTGATGCCATGCGCACGATGATTGACGATGAAAAAGGGCTGTCGGGAATGTTTATTGTCCTGCCGCTTGTTGCCTACGTGTGCGCGATGGTGTCCGCGTATCGCTGGGGTTTTCGATTCTGGCGCCCGGTGCTCCTTGCCGTTGTGACGACTATTGCGTTCGTTGTCTCAGTTCCCGAGGCGTTTGGCCTGACCTCGCCCAGAGATTGGGGCGACCTTGCGGTGTTCACGCTGATGTACTTCGTGCCCGCCATTGTTGGTGAGTGCATCGGTGCTCTTATTCGCCGGTGGCGATCTGCGCTTGGTTGAAGTCGACGGAGACTTTCTGACCTCCAGTCGCGTGTACTACTTGGAATCAACTGTGGAGTCATTCAGCGTCACCGAGTCAACCGTGCCTTCGGTGTAGTCGGACTGTAGCGGATCCTCGAGGGTGACGAACTTAAAGTGTGTGCCAGAAGCGATTGGCGCAACCTTAGCGGTGACAGGCAGGTTAACCCGAGTGGAATGATTGTGAAAAAAGAAATGTCGACTGAGGCGACATTAACAGTGTTTGACAACTCAACGACTTTCCTCAGCAAGCATCAGCCCATTACGATTGTGAGCGGAATGAAAGGCAGTGACGCATGACCCGAATGAAATGGCTGATTGCAGCGATCATTGGAGTATTAGTTGTTGTCGGTGGTGCCGGCACGGCGTACGCCAGCTACTACTCTGATAAAGCTCTTCCGACCGCATCCGTTGGCGGACACAATGTCAACGCGATGAATCGTGACGAGCTTGTCGCATGGATCAACGATCAGGCCTCCCAGGTTTCAATTGACATAGATGTTGACGGTACCCCGTCAAAGGCATCGCTTGCAGATCTGGGCGTCACCGTTGATGCGCAAGCGTCAGCGGATCAAGTTCTGGCTTCTTCGGATTCCGTCTGGGAACGCTTCGTTGGCCTGTTCAAGCGTAGCGACTACCCCCTTGTTTCCTCTACTGATAAGAAAACCTTCAACGCCTACATGGCTTCCCTGGTGAAGTCCGTCGGCGAGGCCCCCAAGTCGGCGACCGTTTCAGTCGATGAGCAGGGTGCGTTCGTTGTGACCCCCGGGGTACCTGGTATCGCGATTGATGCCCAGCCGCTGAATGATGCTGTGGCCACGGCGTTGCAGACTCTGTCCTCACAGGCAATCTCCGTTTCGCCGTCCACGCAGGACCCGATTGTGTCTGACAAGCAAGCTCAAAAGGTTGCCGACGCAGCCACCGCTCTTGTTGCTCACTCGGTGACGATCAGTGACGGTATTAAGGACTACACTGCCGAAACCGTCGACCGCGCAGCGTGGGTTGCTCTGCCCGGCGTTGATGACGTAGAAGGAACCCCTTCCATCGATCCTGAAGCTGTCCAGGCATGGGTTGATAAGACTGCTGAAGCAACGAACGTTGCCCCAACCCCGGCAATCAACAACGTTGATGGCGCCGGTAATGTCCTGGCCGAATCGATGCCCGGCAAGGAAGGCGAAGCCGTCAACAACTCCGCTCAGGTGGGCGCCGATGTGGTTGCTGCCCTGAATGCTGGGACCGACTACTCGGGTAGCTTCGACTATGACAAGGTTCCGCCACCCACTGAAACGCGCCCCGTTATGGCGGGCTACGAAGCCTACCCATATGCCATGCATGAGGGTGAAAAGTGGATCGATATTAACCTGACCACGAACCGCCTGACCGCCTACGAAGGCCAGACCGTTGTCCACGACCCCATTGCGGTCAACCACGGCGCCCCCGGTCATGAGACCGTCACCGGTACCTACCACATCTACCTGAAGTACGAGAAGCAGGACATGGGTTGTACCCCCGAGTGGCCCTACTGCGCGAAGGATGTGCCGTGGGTTTCCTACTTCACCGGTTCCTACGCGATCCACGGTGCTCCGTGGGTTCGCCAGTTTGGACTAGGCTCCGTTGGTGGTTCGCACGGTTGTGTGAACCTGCCCGTCGCTGAAGCACACTACGTCTTCAGCTGGGCTGATTCCGGTACTGCCGTCGTCACTCACTACTGACATCAATTGTGAGACGCGTTGCCGCGTAGGGGAATCTGCCCCTACACGGCAACGCCTCCGTTGAAAACCGAGGCCACTCCACTACCGTGGAATCGTGGCCTCTAGTTTTTTCTCACGTCATTCACGAACGCCCTCGTCGCAGCAACAGACTTCTGTTGCGCCGACAGAGGAGTCAGCCCAGCCGAACACGCACCAGCGTCTTCGCGATCAACTGACTGTGTGGCAAGATGACCTGCTTCGCCGGACTCGCATTGATGGTGCGGATGCTCCTCGTCTGACTATCGGCGCTCCGCACCCAGGTGGGCTTGCGAAGCTCTACGCTGACCAGCCGACGCGTCTGTCCCTTCTCATCCGTGAGCCTTCCGCCTTGAAACGAGGCTTGGATCATGCGCGCGCAATCATGGCGCGTTCAAGTGAGCTCACTGCACGCCACGGTGTGGGAACTGTTCACATGTCTATCGGCTACGCCCGATGGATGAATGCTGGCGAATGGGCCAGCTCTGCTGTCCTGCTTCGCCCTGTTCTTCTTGAAGACCAACCTGATGACGTGACGATTCGTCTGGCTTCTGGCTACAAGCTGGACAATACGATCACGTCAGCTCTGTTGAAGAGCGGAGTCGCAGTCGATGCTGAGGCGTTGATTGATGAAGCGACATCTATCCACGGGTTCTCTTCGTCCAAGGCGTTGGCGAAGGTCCGCGAGTTGGGTCGTCATCTTGACCAGTTTGAGCTTCGTGACGAACTCATCATCGGCCTGTTCGAGCATCCGGCTTCTCAGTTGCACCGCGAGTATGACAATGCTGAGCATATTTTGAGCTCGGATATTGTGCGTGCTCTGGCTGGCGATCAGGAAGCTCGCCAGAACACTCATCGCGTACTGCCGGATTCTGTTCCAACTGATCGCGATCCGTGGAAAGAACGTGGCGCAGGCGATTTGACGCCTCAGCAACAGGATGTTGTTGAAGCTGTTGCTTCGGGTCGTTCTTTCGTTGTGGATGTGCCTCACGGTTCGGATGACACTGCGCTGGTGGGCGCGATTCTTGCTGATAGTGCGGCCTATGGTAGGCGCGTGATCCACTTGGGGGGTTCGCCGTCGCGTACGACGATGGCTGAAGAGCGTCTGCGTTCCTTGGGGTTGAGTGAAGCGGGGGTCCGTCTGGATGGCACTACCGCGGACGGGTCTGAAATCCGTGCGCGCATCCATCAGGTGATGACCGATACGTCCCCGGTTGCGGATATGGGTGAAGTGGACGAGATACGTACCAAGCTGCGCGATGTACGTTCGCGTTTGTCGTCGTACACAACGTACTTGCATCGTCCGTTCCGCGCATTTGGGGCAAGTGCGTACGAGGCTCTTCAGGTGCTGACAGACCTGACAAGCGAGCATCCGAGCCCTTCTACCCGCGTTCGTTTCCGCGAGGATGTTCTGTTAGATATTGCTCAGGATCAGGGCGCGAAGGCTAGGGAGCTTCTGCACGAGGCCTCGAACTTGGGTCTTTTTGCACGCGCAACGGCGCATACCGCATGGAAGGGCGTTGTTATTTCGTCGGACGAGCAGGTTCCTGACGTTTTGTTGCGCGTTCATCGTTTGGCAATGGAAAGCTTGCCTGAACTTCGTGTTCGTATCAGCACGATTGCGGGTGAAGCGGATATTCGAACTGCGACAACTCTGTCTCAGTGGCTCGCTCAACTGCATATGTTTGAGGGTGTTCGCGACGTTCTTGATATTTTCACTCCGCAGATCTTTGAGAACTCGGCTGCTGACATGGTGATTGCGACTGCGTCGAAGCAGTGGCGTGCCGCCCACGGCATCACGATGAAGCGTTCAGAACGGACGCGTCTGTTGAAACGAGCCCAGGACTTTGTTCGTCCTGGAACGCATGTTTCGGACCTGCACGCTGAACTCCTCAAGGTGCAGGAACGTCGCGATGTGTGGCGCGACCATACCGGTGGCGACGGTTGGCCGACTTTGCCGAACCGTATGAATGAAGCGATCGAATTGACGACAAGCATTCAGGATGATCTGAAGGCTCTGCGCCCGATGTTCTCGACGGGTCATAAGAACTTCGAAGAGATGACGATCGTTGATCTGGCGGCGTTGTTCGAGTCCTTGGATACTGATCCCGAAGGTGCACGTGAACTGCCACGTCGCGTCACAGTGCTGAAGAAGCTCAAGGGTGCAGGTTTGGCGTCGCTGGCTGAAGACTTGCGTGATCGTCACGTTGATGACGAGATGGTGGATTCAGAACTGGATCTGGCGTGGTGGGCATCAATTCTTGGCCTGATGCTGGCAAGCGATCCGCAACTGGGTGGTTTCGACCCCGCTCATCTTGAGGCCACGCTTG
Organism: Actinotignum sp. usb-actsch-rep-73; assembly: GCF_059082735.1. Classification (NCBI taxonomy): domain Bacteria; kingdom Bacillati; phylum Actinomycetota; class Actinomycetes; order Actinomycetales; family Actinomycetaceae; genus Actinotignum; species Actinotignum sp. usb-actsch-rep-73. The sequence continues at coordinate 105,435 of NZ_JBHNPV010000064.1, forward strand.
AGTCTGGTCGTGCCCTGGATCTTGCCCAGGTGAATACGTTGGCTCCGCAGGTTTTGGGTCAGCTTCGCAGGTTGCGTTTACAGGCGATGGCGACACGCCCGGACCAGCAAGAACAACTGGAAGCTCTATTGGCTTCGGGCACGCCCGTTGGCGCGCTTGATTTCTACAACGCTCTTCCCCTGGTCCGTTACCTGGTGCCAGTGGTGTTCACGGTTCCTACGTTGGTTCCCGCGATCGTCAAGGCCGGACATCATGTTGACCTGCTGATCCTGGACGATATTGATGATCTGCCACTGGTTGAACTGATCCCGATTATTGCTCGTGCTCGCCAAGTTGTTGTACTGGCAGACTTGTCTGGCGCTCACGAAGGTGGGGCGGCGCGTGTGCTGGCCAGTGTTCTACCAACGACGCGAATGGACGTTGCACCGACGCGTTTGAATGACCAGGTTGCATTGCTTCTTGCTCGCCATGGCATCGACCATACGGGTGTCCCGGTCCCGTGGACGGCTGCAGCCGCTCCGATTACGGCGTTCTGGTGCGAAAGCTCCGGTATGCCCGCTCCGGGTTCTCACGCAGTGGAATCAACCACCGCGGAAGTCGATGCTGTCGTTGAACAGGTCATCGAGCACGCCGTGTCTCAGCCGGAACGTTCGCTGGGTGTGATCGCCCTGTCAACTACGCACGCGAATCGCATTCAGCGCGCGATCGAGAAAGTCCGAGCCTCGGAACCCGGACTGGCATCCTTCTTCGACGAAGCAACCGCTCAGCCGTTCGCTGTCGTGGATCCTGGCGGCGCTCGTGGTTTTAGTCGCGATCGGATCATCATTTCCGTTGGTTTTGCAAAGACCCCGCACGGGCGTGTGATCCATGATTTCGGTGTCTTCTCCAGCCAGAACGGGCTGTCGGCAATGTCGGATGTTTTGCGTGCGGTGCGTGGTGATCTGACGTTGATTTCTTCGATTCACTCCGGCGATATCGATCCGTCGCGTCTTTCCGCTGAAGGCGCCCAGATGCTCTACAACCTGATTGAGATTGGCGAAGGTCAGTCCGGTGTGGGGAATGGAGGGTGGCCGGTTCTGGAAGCTGAACCGGATCGTCTGCTGATTGACTTGGCAGAACGCCTGTATTCGATGGGGCTTGAGGTAGTCCCGAACGTGGGTATCCCGGGTGGAATGCGTATTCCGCTTGCGATTGGCCACCCGGAGGTTCCCGGTCGACTGCTTGTCGCGGTTTTGACTGATGATGAAGCGTATGTGGCGGAGCCGTCCTTGCGTGTCCGTGACCGTATGTGGCCGGCGATGCTTGAAGCCCAGGGCTGGAAGGTCCATACGGCGTTATCGATGGCCGTTTTCATTGACCCGGCAAAGGAAGCAAACACGATTGTTCAGCTTGTTTTGGATGCGGTGGATGAAATCAACGGTGTGCCTGACCAACAGGTTGTCGAGGTCCCGATGGTTGTAGACGTGGATACCTCTGGCCCGGATACGTTGGTTGGCTTGAACGCTCCTGAAGTTGCATCTAGCGATGCGGGTCCTGCTGTGGCCCCCGCTCCGGTCTTGGCTCCCAGCGAGCAGGTAGTTCTTGAGCCTGAGGTACAGATCGTCCTGGAAGAACCGGCTGAATCCGGTGGCGTTGGGGCACAGACGGATGACGTAGTCACGGAGCCTGCGAAGTCGGATCATCAGATGGATGCCCGCGAGCGCGCTGACGAGGTGATTACGGGCATGCTCGAGATCATCGTTGCGAATCAGCCTGAGACGGCGCGTGGTCCGCGTCCGGCGATCGCCCCTGGCCTGCCACTGGCGGCCTACTCTGATGATCAGCTTGATGAGATGGCGATGTGGATCCGCTCTGACGGCGTCGATCGCTCGTTCAATGAGTTGATTGACGAGTTGCGTGACGCTTTGGGGATTACTCGTCGCGGTTTCCAGTCTGATGCGGTGCTGGGCAACGTCGTGCGCAGGACTCGTCCGGCTGCCCCTGACGAACAGTGATTCATGGTGTCTGAAAACCTGAGCGTCTCGACTGATTCGCCCGCGTTCACTCCCTCTGATCGGCGAGTTTCTGCTGAGCAGAGAGCGACTGTCGATCAGAGTGCGCCTGTTGAGCGTACGAAGAAGCGTCGTCGCGTGGCGACTTTCGTGTCTGACGTGGATCGTAAGTTGATTGCTCACGGGGTCGCGCCATCGTGGGAGGATCGCGTTCACCCCGACGATCGCAGGGCAGGTTCGTTCGCGGATTCACCGGATCGTGGGGATGGGGCGAATGATCGTCGTCTGCTGGACAACGTTCCGCCTCACGCCCAAGCGCGCGCTTAGGTGCTCTTCGTTTTCTCCTATTGAAAAGGCCTCTCCCGTCACTTCATCGCCTGTCCTTTAAACAAGCGGACTAGGGAGCTTATATCCGTGCATAGCAAAAGTGGCTCCGTCCCTGTAGGGATGGAGCCACTTGAACGCGTGTAAGGAACTGAGTCTCAGTTCTTGTTCGCCAACAGGTCGCGGATCTCGGTGAGGAGCTGTTCTTCGGTGGAGGGAGCTGCCGGTGCTTCTTCTACAGCTTCTTCCTTCTTAGCGGTTGCGGCCTTGATCTTGTTCATCGGAGCAACGATCGCGAAGTAAACAGCAATTGCGACGAGGAGGAAGTTCACAACAGCGGTGATGATGGTGCCCGGCCGAATCGGGTCAGAGCCGTTGATCGTGAACTGGAGGACGGAGTCGAAGTTCGGCTGACCGATGACGGCGCCGATGATGTCCATGATGACGTCTGTGATAGCGGTGACGATGGGGGTGAAGGCTGCGCCGATGATGACGGCGACTGCGAGGTCAAGAGCGTTGCCCTTGGAGATGAATTCCTTGAATCCCTGGATCATTGTGATCTCCTGATTGAAGTGTCCCGCTAGCCATGTGGTGTAGCCAAAGCGAGGCCGAGCGTATGTGTCCCGGCGTGGCCGAGAACGGTGTCGGTTACTGCTTCGTCAACGATGAGGTCGAGACGAGCAGTAGCAGACGATCCCCATTGGGATGCGTCGGTTACTGACACTGAGGATATAAGTGCTTGATTAGTCAATAAAGATGCTGAACAGGTGTTTACGTCACAGTTGTCAGGAAAACCCCATAAAACCACGGAATCTCCGGCCTCAAGTGGGGGGACTTGTGTCCTATCTAATATGACAGAAATCAGGTTTTGTCCGGGTTTTAAACTTCGCCCTAACGCTGATCCTGCCATGACGCTTTCCGAGAGGATTGTGCCTTTCGTGGCTGGCTCTCCTGTCCAAGTAGCGGGTAATACGTCGGTCGAGGTAATGGCGTCGGCGGGGACGAGCCGTTCTGGGACCTCGATTGGCGTGACCGCTGAAGAGTCGATGGCGTCCCCGCGTTCAATGTCGGTGGCGAGGATCAGCACTTGATGTCCGCCAGAATGAGGGAGCAAGGTCAAAGCGATTGCTCCGATGGTGAACACGAAGATGATGGCGAGTCCAAGCCTGCGGATCGCCGTGAACGAAATGCGTCTGGTCATACCTCAAGTAAAAGCACGCAGTCGCAGCCTCGCACCTGAGCGAAACGGAAACTGTGGATAAGTGGCACTTAGCGCGAATTGTGGATAAGTCGCGTGTAACCGCTGGGAGTCAGCACCCCGTTCACCCGCTGATCGTGAGGCTCAACGGGCAGATAATCGCGAGGATCGGAGAAAAACTCATTGTCGAAGACTACGGCGATAATCGGAACACCAGGCCGAGCGTGCTCGAGCGCCCGGTCGTACCATCCGCCACCCTGCCCAAGACGGACTCCTCGCGCATCCACAGCCAGTGCGGGTACAACGATCAGGTCGGCTTTCGCCAATTCGTCGGCGCTCTCTATACGCGTAGGAGTAAACCGCGGGCCAGTAGACACAATAGATTCCAGGTTCGCCTCCATTGGCTCTGCCGCCTGCGGGCGCGAATCCACGTACGTCCAGGCCACGCCAATAGCTGCCTTCCCATCTGGGTCGACGAGGCCGGGAATCAAACACCACTCACACGCTTGAAGTAGCCCGGCAGTGTCAGGTTCGCTGGGGCTTGAAATGAAGAGAGCGGGAAGAAAACTCGCGCCCTGAGCAGGGGGAGAGGACACAGAGGTAAGCGCGGTCTCGTCAACTGGCGCAGAGGATACAGAGGCGGAAGAAAACCCGAAATCTGCCAGCACCTCGGGCCACAACGCAGCCAACTGAGCGCGTTCACGCGCACGCTGATCGGCGGAAGTGCAGACCCGACGCTGACTCCGCTGTGTGCGGATTCTCGCGCGAATGAGGGCTTTGTCCTCGTGTATCACTCGGTTTTGCTCCTGCTCGAACTAGGGTGGAGAGCATGATCGAGCAGCATGAGACTGTCACCCACGCGGTTGTTCCCGCCGCGGGACGCGGTACCCGTTTCCTGCCGATCACACAGTCTGTTCCAAAAGAAATGCTACCGAACGTCGGGCGCCCAGCGATCGACGGACGATACATGTGTGACCCCATCGTTGTCGACGCACTCACACACATCACTCCAGGAGCCGGCGGCGAATACCAGCTGACCGACGCATGTGCCCAGCTCATCGCCACGCCGCGCGAAAACGGTGGCGGACTGTACGGTGTCAACATCGACGAACCCCGATACGACACCGGCGACAAACTCGGCTACCTTAGAGCCACCATCGCCTTTGCGCTCACCGACCCAGACATGGGGCCGGCACTGCGTGAATATCTGAACACCCAACCGAATGAGGCCTGATGCGAAGCGTTGCAGAGTTCTACCAAGACTGTCTTTCAGCCGTAGCCCAGCAGCCACCACTGGACGTGCAACTCGCGGACGCAGTGTCCTGCGTTCTTGCCGAGGACGTTGAAGCTCCCTTCGATCTTCCGGTCGCTGACCTTGCGGCCCGCGACGGCTACGCGGTGCGTTCCGAAGACCTTGCCGGCGCTCGCCCCGACAACGAACTCTCCCTGCGCGTCACCGAAGAAATCCGCGCGGGCGACGTGAACCCCGCAGCACTGGTGCCCGGAACCGCGATTCGTATCGCCTCTGGTGCCCCGATGCCGGCCGGTGCCGATTCGGTGATCGCCCTTGAATTCACTGACCACGGCATGGCGCAAGTCAACGTTCGAACCCAGCCAGCAGTCGGCGAAAATATTCGCCGAAAGGCAGAAGACGTTGAAGAAGGCGAAATTGTCCTGCGAAAGGGAACCCGCGTTGGTGCCCGCCAGGTCGCGTTGCTTGCAGGTGTGGGTCGCTCGCGCGTGTACGTTCACCCGCGTCCTCGCGTCGTCATCCTGTCCATCGGCGACGAAATTGTTGAACCCGGCGAAAAAGCGCGTCCTGGCACTGTCTTTGACGCAAACGGTCACGCCCTCTCAACGGCTATCGCCGATGCGGGGGCTCAGACCTTCCGCGTTGCCGCGGTCCCAGACGAACGCCACGTCCTGAGCGAAACCATCGAAGACCAGCTTGTTCGCGCAGACCTGATCCTGACCACCGGTGGTATCTCGCACGGTTCAGGCGACACGGTCCGCGAGGTCCTGTCCACGCTGGGCACCGTTCGTTTCGACAACATTGCCGCGTGGCCGGGACACATCCTCGGCGTCGGAACTGTCGGGGGCGACGACAACGGTGGGGGTGGAACCCCGATCTTCTGTCTTCCCGGCGACCCGGTCTCTGCCCAGGTCTGTTTCGAAGTCTTTGTTCGCCCAGCACTTCGTCATATGCAGGGCTGGACCCAGCTGACCCGACCGTCTGTGAAGGCTGCCGTCGACCGCTCTTGGTACTCACCGCGAGGCCGTCGCGAATTCGTTCGTGTCCGCCTAGTCGGCGACCCTAAGACCGGTTACCAAGCGAAGGTCATGGGTGCTCCCGCATCGCTCCTGCTCAGTGCGCTCGCGGAATCCAACGCGCTTGCCATTGTCCCTGAAAGCACAACTAACGTGCATACGGGTGACATGTTGCAGTGCTTGGTTCTTGAGTGATTCTTAGACCCGCTCGCTGCTACCTGCTAGTGATCAGCCGTCACCTACTGTCTTCCGGCCGCTAGCTTCAGCCCGACCAGTCGTCGACTACGTAGAGGACCAGATCATGTTTGGACACTTCATCCGGATCTGGGGCAGAACTCTTGGTGAACTGAGCCTTGAGGTCCGCGACCCAGTCGGTGAAGGGTTCATGCACGGGCGAGCGGCCTCGTCGATGACGAAATCGGTGGAGCACGAAGGTAGTGCGAAACCCAAGAAAGAGCAGGCGGAACTGCATCCGAAATTGCTACGAATTCGCCCTGCTTACGCCGGCGCTCACACGGCGATCGACCGAGTACGACGCGAGAACGCCGATTGGCTACAGCCCTGGGACGCAACCCTGCCACCGAACACGTACGGCAACGCAGGCCAGACGCTTGGCGAATATACGCGCACCATCGACAGAGCTCAACGCGCGGGGCGGGCGCTGGTGATGAAGCTTGAAATCGGCGGCGAGATTGCTGGACAGTTCTCGCTGACCAACGTGACGCACGGGGCGATGTCATCGGGGATGCTCGGCTACTGGCTGGCGGAAAAATGGGCTGGACGAGGGCTGGCAACATTCACCTGCGCGGCGATCATCGACCTGGTTATCGGCGAACTGGGACTCCACAGGATCGAGGTTGTGATCCGACCCGAGAACTGCGCATCGCTGGGAGTTGCTCGTAAGCTCGGTCTGCACCGTGAAGGCCTGCGACCGCGCTACATGTACATCGACGGCGCGTGGGCGGACCATGAAGCGTTTTCGATCGACACGGAGTCTCTGCCGGCCGGTGGATTAGTGAAGAAAATTTACGGTCACGCGATCAGCCGGTAGATGTCGCGTACGAGGTCCCGACCGGTGGTGTTGCCTAGTTTTCGTGTGGGCTGAACGCGCAGTCTTCAGGCGGGCTGAGGGTGCAGTCGTAGCGTGGCTGGTGGGGCTGATGTTGCGATTGTTGTATGTGTGAAAGTGGCTTTGATCAGGAAACACAACACGCGCCCACCCCACCATTCAAACGCATGTGAAAACCCATAGCGTTGTCTCGTGGAGTTTGGCGGAATCATCATCATTGCAACGGTAGTGACACTACTGGGGCTGATTCCCCTGCTCGCTGCCCGACAAAATGCGAAAACTTTCAGCCGTGAAAGTGACCGTTTCTCAACGGGCATGAAGCTCCTCAACAATAATGAAAGCAACCGCCAAACCTGCGGTCGATCTACCGGGCAGTTGCTCGGTGTTCATCGCACAATTACGCAAAGGGCAACGATCGCCATGGCAGATCAAGCTGCAATGAATGCGAAGATTCGTATCGAGCACCGCGCAAATAAAGCCGTGCGTGAGATTGCTAAGCTTCGTGCGCGTCGTGCTGCGCGCCTCGCCGCTGAAGCGGCTGCAGGTCGCCGTCGCCTTGGAGTCAGCGCCACCTGCGCTGGTCTGAGCGGACTGGTCGCCATCGTCTGTGCCGCGCTTTCGGCGTCTTTCCTCTGGACTCTGATCCCCGCAGCTCTGCTTGTCATGTCCCTAGTTGCCTCGCGTATGGCGGCAATTCGTTCCGACAAAGCAAACGAAGCTGAGCTCGAATTGCTCGAAAACCTGCGCAACGCAGCCTCGGCTCGAGGAGTCCGCAAGGAAGAATCCGCACCCGCCCCGAAGGCGCAAAAAGACGACCTCTTCGCCGGTATCACCGCAGATCGTTCCACGTCTCGCGCGACGGTCTCCCCTGCATCGCACGCACTTGAAAAAGTTGAGCTGGACGCATCCGCTTCTACCTCGCTCGCCGAATCTGGTGACACCAACGTGATCGAGATGTCCAATGTGCCCGCCGATGCGCTCAGCGGTGAAACTCAGACGGACCTCGTCAATGCTGAAGACGAAGCCGAAGAACTTGCACTGACCGGCACCACCGTTGAGCGTCGCACGTGGACCGTCAACCCGATCCCCGCGCCACGATACGCAACGCGCGGTCGCGTCAGCGGTCGTTCGGTCCACATTGACACCGACATCCGCGGAATCCCGAAGGTTGGCGTGGCCGTGCCGGCTCGCCCGATCGCAGCGACTGTCGCCGAGAACGCCATGACCACCGAACAGGTTGTCGCAGACCAGGCTGTTGCGCTTGACTTGGACGCCGTGCTGGATGCTCGTCGCGCGCAGTAACTGACACTCGTGCTGACGCTCTGACTTTTGGACAGGCTCACCTGAACCTTTTGGACAGGCTCACCCGAACGCCGGGTGAGCCTCTGTTCACTATGTGCGCTTCTCTACGCGCGTTCGAAGGTTGAAGCGTTTGAGTTCGGTGCCTCGTTCCTGAGTCTTCGTTTCCCGTTTTTCATCGCTGCCCGTTGGGTGTTATGCTAAACGGGCACCTGGGGCTATGGCGCAGTTGGTAGCGCGTCTCGTTCGCAATGAGAAGGTCAGGGGTTCGAATCCCCTTAGCTCCACCATCTGCACTCTACTTTGGATACAAAAGTGTGAGTGCGAACAGGACCCCTTGGGTTCCGGGTTTTACTAGGTAAAACAAGGAATTCGAGGGGTTTGTTGTGCTTCTGGCATGGTTCGGATCGGGCGTGGAAGAGGGTGTCCGAGCAGGTTTTAGGTGCTTCGATCGGGTCGCGAATAGTGCTCTCAGGGGGTAGCGCCAAAAAGTGTGCTTCGCGCCGAAAAGTATGAGTGCCGCCGAAAAGTATCGGATAGACAGAGAAGTGCGGGATCCATCGATATGCTCGTAGACAGCGAGTTGCCTTGGCACGCCACTCGCGCCGACCCACGAGGTCGTCACCCTCGATCTCCCGCAACACCCTGTAGCTGCGAGTTCGGGGTAATGCATGGTGGCGGCTCATGTCTTTGCGTCACGTACATACACGCTCAGTCACTGAATTACCAGCTACGTAAAATCATCAAAACCACAGGCCATTTCCCCCTCCGATGCAGCCGCTGTCACACTCATGTGGCTAGCGATAACAAATATCGAAGACGAACGAGCCAGGCAACGAGCTAAACAAGCCGGCCTACCCAAAGGGCAACCCCCGAAAAGCACCAGGCAAACTAATCGAAGGACTAGCAATCCAAAGATGGCAGAAAGTACTTGGCGAACTAGCCCTACACTACCCAGACCGATTCCCAACCACTATTTAATAAAAACCGTTTACACCAAAAACTTGACAAGCCCTTTCATTGGCACGGCGATTACTTTACTGATGGGCAGGTTATCGACACGATAACCCCCGCCCTGCAAGCCCAAAAAAATCCTAGACAAACTGGGTCACTAAAATTGCACGAGTCAGAAGGTTTTTGTTCTTGGATATTGATATGCACCTTGACGCCCCCCGGTATGAAACAATGTGTATGTCTTGTTTCTGGTGTTTTTGGTTCGCTGGGGGCACTTTTAGGTTAATTTTGATGAGGAGATGATGATGTCAGCTTTAGGACAACGATTTTTTGGGGGGATAGTGGCCGTTTTAGCCGGTCTGGCGCTGACGTTCCAGTTCCCTACCGCCACCTACGCCGCCGATACAGCTATCGACGAAACCAACTTCCCAGACACTAACTTCCGTAACTACGTTTCCACTAATGTTGACAGCAATAATGACGGTATCTTGCAGCAGTCGGAAGCAGACAAAGTCTTTACAATCAATATTAAGAACAAGTCAATCACGAGCTTGAAAGGTGTGGAGCATTTCACCAAGCTGGAAAAGCTTTACGCGATCCAAAATCGGTTGACAGATATTGATGTGTCGCACAACACTAACCTGACATGGCTTGATTTAAGCAATAACCAGTTGGCAGGTATTGATGTGTCGGCCAACACTAACCTGACAAAGCTTATTTTATTCAATAATCAGTTGACAGGTATTGATGTGTCAGCCAACACCAACCTGACATGGCTTAATTTAGACAGTAATAAGTTGNCAGGTATTGATGTGTCGGCCAACACTAACCTGACATGGCTTAATTTAGACAGTAATAAGTTGACAGATATTGATGTGTCAGCCAACACCAACCTGACAGAGCTTGATTTAGAATCTAATCAGTTGACAGCTATTGATTTGTCGCACAACACTAACCTGACAGAGCTTCGTTTAAGCGATAATAAGTTGACAGATGTTGATGTGTCAGCCAACACCAACCTGACAACTCTTGGTTTAGGCTCTAATCAGTTGACAGATATTGATGTGTCGCACAACACTAACCTGACAAGTCTTGATTTAAGCAGTAACCAGTTGACAGACATTGACGTGTCGCACAACACTAACCTGACACGTCTTGATTTAGAATTTAATCAGTTGACAGATATTGATGTGTCACACAACACTAACCTGACATCGCTTTATTTACACGATAATAAGTTGACAGATATTGACGTGTCGGCGAACACCAACCTGACAGATCTTAATTTAGCCGTTAATAAGTTGACAGCTGTTGATTTGTCGGCCATTAATAATCTGAGTAGTTATTTTTCTAGCGTAAAAGATCAGAGTCAGACGGTGCGTATTTCTGGGTCATCTCGCCTGGTGCCGGTGAACCAGTTGTCGGCTGGATTTGATGCAGGTAAGGTGAGCAACCTGATAGGCGCTACTATCGTTGATGGCCTGTTGCAGGTTGACGAGGGCGCCACTCAGGTAACCTATAGTTACGCCACTGGCAACGGTAGGGTTCCATCAATGCCGGTTACCTTGCAGGTGACGTTTGCCCCGGT